>DASQCY010000651.1:0-2465 GCA_035634495.1 Allostellaceae bacterium | reverse complement strand
CCCTCCTGCACCGCGCGATCCTGGGTATTGACGCCGTCGATGCCGGTAAAGGTCTCGGTCTTCTGGACTTGACGATCGATCATCCAGTTGTTCCGCTTATTGCGGAACGAGCGGAACTCGCCGGACTGCTCGACATAATCGGGGCCGTTGCCATTGCCACGCTCCATGCGGTCTTCGTCGCTGAGGCCCTGCTCGCCAAAGCTGTACATCCAGTTCCACACCATGCAGTTCTCGTCGTCGATCGGAACCCAGATGTGCCCAGCGATGTTCGTCCTGTCGCCCCCGCTGCCGCGCCCGATCTGCTGCGGCCGGATCTGCGTGAACGGCATGACAAAATGATAAGACCGTACATAGGTCTTGTCTTGGTCGAGTGGACGTATCCCAACATACCGGTACCCGTAATCGGTGACGTCGACTTCCAGGGTCGGCGCCTTGCCTCGGACAAACGGTCCCTGAACCGGAACGCCTGGGCGCGCGGTGTTGGGTGTGATCGTGCGATGGAGAATCGGCGCGTGCGAGGTGTCGATGCCCCCTTCGAGCGCCTGTAGCCAGTTGCATTCCTCCCACACCTTCGAGCAATGCCGGTGGCTTTCAGGCACCTGCGTCCATTCGAAAGCCGGTGGCGCTGGCATCCGCTCGTGCGGTCCCATATAGGCCCAGATCACCCCGCCCATCTCGGTCGTCGGATAGGCCGTCAGGTGGATCTTGTGGCAGAACTGCTCGGGTTCGTTCATCTGATCGACGCAGTTGCCGTCGACGTCGAACTTCCAGCCATGATAGACGCAGCGTAGGCCCAACTCTTCGTTGCGCCCGAACCACAGGGAGGCGCGGCGATGCGGGCAGAATTCATCGACGAGGCCGATGCGGCCCTGGCTGTCGCGAAAACCAACGAGGCGCTCGCCGAGCAGCCGGACACGCACCGGCGGGCAGTCGGGCTCGGGCAATTCGCGCGCGAGAAACGCCGGGATCCAGTATCGCCGCAACACGTCACCCATCGGGGTTCCGGGCCCGGTCCTCGTCACCACCTCGTTGTCTTCGCGTGTCAGCATGGGTGCGCTCCTCTTTTATGACATGGGCGCCGCAGCCCCGGCGCTCGACCGACCCACTATAGGGATCATCGGCCGGTTCGTCGCGCACGGCAAGCGCAAGTGACTAAGTTTCGTGTACAACGATTGCAAACGGGGGACAACCGTGAATGGTTCAGGCGTCCGTTTGGTGCTAACATCTGGCGCTAATCGAGCCGTGGTTCCCGCGACTTCGAAAGACCCGGAGCAGGCAGCGCCGGGCAGGGAGACTTCAATGAGCGAGCAAGAGTTGCGAAACCTGATCGCGGCGGTAAGGGCGGGCCGAGTGTCGCGCCGGGCCTTCGTATATAGGATGGTGGGTCTTGGCCTAACGGCATCCTTTGCGAGCCGGCTCCTGGCCCATGCCGGGATGGCGCAAACGGTGACCCGGGTCGACTACAAGCCTACCAAAGCCGGCGGCGGCGGAGCGCTCAAGCTGCTGTTCTGGCAGGCCCCGACCTTACTCAACCCGCATTTCGCCGTCGGCACGAAGGACCAGGAGGGTTCCCGAATTTTTTACGAGCCGCTCGCGGCATGGGATCCCGACGGCAATTTGGTTCCGGTGCTCGCCGCCGAGATTCCGGAGATCGAAAATGGCGGGGTGGCACCCGACGGCATGTCGGTGACTTGGAAGCTCAAGCGGGACGTTGCGTGGCACGACGGCCGACCATTCACCGCGGACGACGTGGTGTTTAACTGGGAATACGCCACCGACCCGGCCACGGCAGCCACGACGATCGGCAGCTACCAGAATGTGACGGTCGAAAAGATCGACCCGTTGACCGTGCGGGTGCGCTTTACCAAGCCGACGCCGTTCTGGGCCGATGCTTTCGTCGGCCAATTCGGTATGATAATCCCCAAACATTTGTTTGAGCCTTATAAGGGCGCCAACTCGCGGGCCGCCCCGGCGGACCTGACGCCGGTTGGAACCGGCGCTTATCGGTTCGTCGACTTCAAGCCCGGTGACCTGGTCAGGGGCGAGCGCAATCCTTCCTATCATCTGCCGAACCGCCCGTATTTCGACACGATCGAAATGAAAGGCGGCGGCGACGCAGTGTCGGCGGCGCGCGCGGTAATCCAGACCGGCGAGTACGATTACGCGTGGAATATGCAGGTCGAGGACGAGATCCTTGTCAAACTGGAGAATGCCGGCAATGCCAGGGGCCGGGTCGAGATCGTGCCTGGCGGGAGCATCGAGCACATTGAGCTCAACAGCACCGACCCCTGGAACGAGGTCGACGGCGAGCGCTCGAGCGCCAAGACAAAGCACCCGCTGTTCAGCGATCGGGCTGTCCGGCAGGCCCTCGCGCTGCTCGTCGACCGCGCCTCGGTAGAGGCTCATATTTACGGACGCACCGGGCTCGCGACAGGCAATTTCATAAACAATCCCTCGCGCTTTGT
>DASQCY010000650.1:0-2553 GCA_035634495.1 Allostellaceae bacterium | reverse complement strand
CCCGTTGCGTTACAATGAGATGCCGGCCAGAACTTACTCAGCCCCGAACTTTGGATCAATAACCCCATTGGCCAATCAAATGACAGTTCTGAATCAGAGTGCGAACAGTAAGTGCCCGAATAGTTGGATGTTGTTCGGGGGCGCATAGGTCTCCTAGTCGCATGCGGGGGCTGATCAGTGAGCGGTACCGCCACGCTCGCCGGCACGGTGGCGGCGGTCTTTGCGCCGGGCGCCTATACCACGCGGAGCTACCCCATTTTGACGGCCAACGGCGGCCTCATAGGCGCGTTCAACGGCCTCGAGACCCGCGGCTTGCCGCCGGACTTCGGAGTGAGAGTGAATAACGTCGGCAATACCGTATTCCTGAGCCTCAGGGCGCGCCTCGTTCCCGAACCTCCGGGTCCCGGGGAGCCGACGGTGCCGCCGCCGCTGATTCCGACGGTGCCGGGGCTGCCGCCATCCGAGCAGCCGTCGCCGCCGGATCAGCCGGCTCAAGCGGCGCTACAGGGCTTCACCGTCAATCAGCTCAACGTCGGCCACGCGATCGACAACTTCTTCAACAACGGCGGCGCGCTGCCGCCCGCTTTCCTGTCGCTGTTCAATCTCACCGGCGGCAATCTCGCCAATGCCCTCGACCAGCTGTCCGGTGAACCCGCGACCGGCGCACAGAAGGTCGCATTCCAACTGACCAACCAGTTCCTCGACCTGATGCTCGATCCCTTCGTCGACGGCCGTTGCGGGATTGGCCGCACCGATCAGCCGCCGCTTGGCCGCGACTGCGAAACGAGGCCATCGGCGCTCGGCTTTGCGCCCGAGCGCGAAACGATGCCGCCCGCGATTGCGCTCGCCTATGCTTCGGCGCTCAAGGAGCCGCGAGCGCCGCTCGCGCCGGTCTATGAGCCACGCTGGACGGCATGGGCCGGCGCCTATGGCGGCAGCAATCGCACCAGCGGCGATATCGCCATCACCGGCAGCCATGATTTGTCCGCCAGCACGGTGGGCGGTGCCGCGGGCCTCGACTATCACCTGACGCCCAATACCGTGGTGGGCTTCGCGCTGGGCGGCGGCGGCACCAATTGGAGCCTGTCGCAGGGGCTCGGCGGCGGCAAGAGCGACGCCTTCCAGGCCGGGCTCTATGGTGCGACCCGCTGGGGTCCGGCCTATGTCGCAGCGGACTTCGCCTTTACCAACCACTGGATGTCGACCGACCGCACCGCCCTCGGCAATCACCTCACCGCTGACTTCAACGCGCAGAGCTACGGCGGGCGGCTGGAGGGCGGCTACCGCTTCGGAATGCTCTATGGCAGCATCACGCCCTACGCCGCGATCCAAGCGCAGAGCTTCCACACGCCGGGCTTCACCGAGACCGATGTCATCGCCAACGGTTTTGGGCTCGCCTTCGGCTCGCGCGACGCGACCGATACCCGGAGCGAGCTGGGTACGCGCTTCGACCGGGTGCTAGCCGTCTATTCCAACGCAGTGCTGGCGCTGCGCGGGCGGGTCGCCTGGGCGCACGACTGGGTGAGCGACGCCACGCTCCTGCCGGTGTTCCAGGCGCTGCCGGGCGCGAGCTTCATCGTCAACGGCGCGACGCTGCCGAAAAATTCCGCGCTCACCTCCGCCGGTGCGGAGCTTCGCGTCGCCAACGGCGTGACGCTGCTCGCCAAGTTCGACGGCGAGTTCGCCTCGCACTCATCTACCTACGCCGGCACGGGCACGATCCGGTACAGGTGGTAGCGCGGCCGGGGTGGTCCGCTCCGGGGTGTCATTCGCGACCGGCTGGGCCAAGCCAGCACGAGCACGTCGTAATCGTCGTCGTTCCACTCGCCGGAGGGGCGGGAAGCGGTCTTCAGCGTGCGTGACTTCAAGCTTGTCGATACGGCCACCGGCGAACCACTGACGATCGAATTCCTGCTCGGCAATCCGGGCTACGAGCGGTTCGTGCTGTTCTACAAAGAAACTCTAAACCGCCTCGGCATCGAGGTTACCGTCCGCCTCGTCGACGTTCAGTACGAGAACCGGTTGCGGCACTGGGATTTTGACATTGTGGTGGACTCCTGGACGGAAACGCTGTCGCCGGGCAATGAGCTGCGCGATTACTGGGGCTCGCAGGCCGCGGTGATGCCTGGCTCCCGCAATATCATTGGCATCGCCAACAAGGCGGTCGATGCTCTGATCCAGCAGGTCGTGTTCGCCAAGAACCGTGACGAGCTCATGGCCGCAGCGAGAGCGCTCGACCGCGTTCTCCTATGGAATCACTACGTCGTTCCGCAATGGATCTACGGGCTCGATACCTCGGTGGTCTTCGCGGGTGAATGCGTCGATCTCATTCGTAACGTAAAACCAGCCGCGGCGATTGTGGCGTCGATTGTTCATGAGGCGGAGACCGCGCTGAGGTCAAACCTGCCGCTCGCGCGGTAAGCGTATTTCCGCGCCCTTTGTGCCGGCACTCCATCCCAAGCGACGATAATTGAGGTTATGGGGCACAAACACTGTGCATTGTCATTCCTCCTCCAAATTCAACGCCGGATTGGATGGAGGAGTTGCCCTTGG
>DASQCY010000649.1:0-4854 GCA_035634495.1 Allostellaceae bacterium | reverse complement strand
CCTCGAGGCAATGAAGAAGCAGACGGCATTGCATCTCGAAAACGGCGTTGAGGTGCCGCGGATCGGCGTGATGGCGGCGTTCGGCTGCAACTACCAGGGCGACATCGCGCCGGGGCAGGTCATCTCGACATTGGAGGATGGGCTCGCGATCGCCGAGGAGGCCGGCGCCGACATTCGATATTTTTCGCTAGCCGACACGATGGGCTGGGCGACGCCGCTGCGCATCGAGCGCGTGCTGGGCGAGGTGCGCAGCCGCTGGCCCGACATACCGATTGCCCTGCACCTGCACGATACGCGTGGGCTCGCGGTCGCCAACGCGCATGCCGGGCTCAAGATGGGTGTCACCCAATTCGACGCGACGGTCGGCGGGCTCGGCGGCTGCCCGTTCGCCGAGCAACCAAAGGCGGCAGGCAACATCTGCACCGAGGAGCTGGTATTGCTCTGCGAGGAGATGGGGATCGATACCGGCGTCGATCTCGACGCGCTGATCGAGGTCGGCCGCATGGCCGAGGAGATTGTCGGCCACCAATTGCCGGGCGAACTGATCCACGCCGGCAGTCTCGACGCGTTTCGCCGCCGCGCCGCGGCTTAATGTCGGGCTAGCAGCCTCTGCAAATCCGTGCACAGCGTACCGCGCGCTGTGCTACCTTCCCCAGTCATTGCGAGAAGCGCAGCGACGGAACCAAACTCGGTCCGGGAGTACTCCGGATTGATTCGCTTCGCTCGCAATGACGCCTTTATGTATGAGGCAGCACAATCCTGTTAGGTGTGATCCATTCGGGTCGGTCCCTAGATTACACGATTTTCCGCCAGAACGGAGAGCTCACTGCGAGACAGTCCCAATTCGTCGCAGAAGATTTCCGTGTTGTGCTCGCCGATTAGCGGTGCGCGTCTGGAGATCCGCCACGGCGAACCGTTATAGACGGCCGCATCGCCCGGGTAGACGAAGCTGCGGCCGAGCTCCGGGTGCTCGACCTGTTTCCAGAAACCGCGATCGTGCAGGTGGGCGTCGCCAAGCAGCTCCTCCGGAGCACGCACCGCCCCCCAGGTAAAGCCGCGTTCCTGGGCAGCGTGATAAACCTCCTCTGCCGGCAGGCTGGCAATGAAGTTGGCGACGAGATCATCGATTATGTGAGACGTGTTAGCCGCGATGACCACCGGGTCCTGGTATTTGGGGTCATTGAGATCACCAGCCATGCCGTAGCTGTCGAGCAGGTCCGCCAGTTCGCTTACGTATTTGGGGTTGAGCCGACCCCCCACCAGCGCGCAGACATAGGAGCCGTCCTTGGCGCGGAACTGGGTACGAGGTGTGGGACCGGCTGCATGATGGCGACCTGTCTGACGCCGCAGCACCTCTCCCCGGTAGATGTAGTTGGCGATTGCCGCCTCGGTCGTCAGCGCACAAGCCTCGTGAATCGACGCGTCTATATACTGCCCTTTCCCAGCAACCGTTCGATAGACCAGAGCGGCCATGATCGCCATGTAAGCAAAATGACAGCCCATGTGCCTTGTGTTGCCGCCGCCGGGAGCAATCGGCGGCGCATTGGGCACGTCGGCCTCGTCATAGCCGCATGAGGCCATTTCGCCGCCCGCTGCCATGTGCAGCAGGTCGCTGGAGGCGTAGTCCCGCCAGGGACCGGTCTGGCCAAAGGGCGTCAAGGCGCACATGATCAGCCCGGGGTTTTGTTTGCGCAGTGATTCGTAATCGAGCCCCAGCGACGTCGCGAAGCCCGGCCGAAAGGTTTCCAGAATGACGTCCGATGTCGCCGCCAAACGCCGGAAAAGCGGCCGGCCGTCGGCAGTTTCCACACTGAGGGTGATGCCGCGTTTGGACGTATTGTAATACCAAAAAGACAGACTGCGTTCCGGGTGCGGGATGTCGTCGAGGAACGGCCCGACGTGGCGGTTGGGCTCGCCACCGGGGGGTTCGATCTTGACCACGTCGGCGCCGAGATCGCCGAGAAGCTTGCCGCAGAACTGGCCCGTTTCATCGGCGAGCTCCAGGATTCTGAGTCCCGCCAGCGGGCCCGGCGGATTTTGGTCATCGCTCACCTGAGCATCTCCTCCATGTACGCAAAACGGGCTCGCTTCGTCGGCCAAAACGTGCCGTCGTCAAAGCCGACGCGGAGCGCTTCGTGGCTGTAGCCCAGCAAGCCTTCGACAATCTCGCGAGTGTGTTGACCGATCAGGGGGCTCGGCAGGTGGTTCGACGCCGGGGTTTCAGAGAGTTTGAACGGAGCATTCTGCACCTTGTGCAATCCGAGTGCCGGATGCTCCATTGGCAGATACATCTCCCGGTGGCGCAACTGCGGGTCATGTTCTACCCGATCTTCGGCACTCTGCACCGGAAGGGCACGAACTTCAGCAGCCTGGCAGCGCTCCGTCAGCTCGTACTTGCCCAATGTCATACTCCACGCTTCGATCTTGTCGTCCAATTCCTCCTGGTGCTGTAAGCGTCCAGTGACCGTGGCAAACTTCGGCGAGGCGGCCCATGACGGGGCGCCCATCACCTGCACTAGTCGCTGCCATTCCTCGTCGGATTGGCAGACAATCACGCACCAGTCGTTGTACTCGCCGGGATGCGTGCGATAGGCATTATGGGGCGCCACCGTTGGTCCGCGGTAGTTGTTGACCAGAGGCGTGCCCGGCCAATGTGCACGGTTGCCAGGAGGATAGCCGGCCCGGCGCGACCCGCGCCCATTTACCGTGAAGTCCAGTAGCGCTGGACCGTTGAGGGGAACGCTCGACACCATCTGGGACAGGTCGATATGCTGGCCTTGCCCCGTCATCTTTCGATGGTAGAGGCCGGTCAGGGCACACATCGCCCCGTACATGCCGCCGGTATCATCCATATACGACCAGCCCCAGCCAGCCGGCGGTTTGTCGGGCAAGCCGGAGATATAGGTCAACCCTGAGACCGCCTGCGCGACAGGACCGAACGTCGTGTAATGATGATGCCGACCCGTATGGCCGTAACCTGACATCGAGACATAGACGATATCGGGTTTCACTTTGCACAGCTCCCTATAGCCGAGGCCCCAGTTCTGCAGCACCCGGGAGCTGAAATTCTCAATTACGATGTCGGAGATGGCAATCAGCCGCTTCACGATCTCCAGGCCTTTGACGCTTCGTACATTGAGACTGAGGCTCTTCTTGTTGACGTTCGTGTCATTGAAGTTTCCCGAGGTGTTCAGATTGACCTCGAGATTTTGAGGCGTGGTGGTGCTCGGCAACCTGCCGCGCTCATTCTCAGGCCACTCGATTTTGATGATCTCGGCCCCAAGAGCCCCTAGCCAGCGCGTGGCCCATGGCCCGGCCCGTACCCAGCTGAAGTCCACCACGCGGATGTTTTCAAGGGCTCGCGGACGAGACATGACGTCGTTCTCCTGCTTGGGCCAGCACCGGGAAAGGGAGGCGGTCTCGGGGTGATGAATCGGCGATAACGCCGCGGATCCACGCGTCGGCGAATGTAGCCCAAGAACCGCGAACGGGTGCAGTGGTTCGGCTCGAGCAGCAGCGGGAGCGCGAGCGAACGTCGGAAAAAATGCTGAGGGCTGTCGTTCGTTTAAGGTCCCACACGCCGATTGGGGGGCGCTGGTGGCCGCTTGTATCGGAATGACGTTAGGGGTCCAGCCTACTTGTGCAAGCGTGTTGCCCGAGCAGACCGCCGGAGCATAGGTTTCCGATGCGGCGTCCACCCTCCCATCGAGGACCGGGCGGCAGGCACCAGCAAGGACCGGCCCGATGAAACGGCAGTTGCACCTCAATTTGTTCATCCACAGCCGCGGCCATCACGAGGCGTCGTGGCGCCATCCGGCTTCCTCGGCGCTGCCCTTGACCGACATCCGCTATTACCAGGATCTGGCGCAGCGCGCCGAAGCAGCACTGTTCGATTCCGTTTTCCTCGCCGACCAGCTGGCGCTGGGCGGCGATGTAGCTCAGGCACCGCGCACCTGGCTCGAGCCGATCACTGTACTAGCGGCGATGGCGGTGGCGACCAGCCGGGTCGGGTTGATCGCAACAGCCTCGACCACCTATACCGAACCGTTCAATCTCGCGCGGCAGTTCGCCTCGATCGACCACATCAGCAGGGGCCGTGCGGCCTGGAACATCGTGACCTCGTGGCTGGCGACCGCGGCGGAAAATTACGGCGGCGCCGGGCAGGTAACGCACGCCGACCGCTACACCCGGGGCGAGGAGTTCATGCAGGTGGTGAAGGCGCTGTGGGACAGCTGGGCCACGGATGCGGTCATCGACGACCGGGCCGCCGGAGTCTACGCGCGCCGTGACCGCATAAGATCGATCAATCAACGCGGCGGTTTCTATTCGGTAGCCGGCCCACTCAACATGCCGCGTTGCCCGCAGGGCCGGCCGGTGCTGGTGCAGGCAGGCTCGTCCGACACCGGTCGCCGCTTCGCCGCGCGTCATGCCGATGCCGTGTTCACCGCCCACATGGCGAAGGCGACGGCGCAGGAATTCTATGCCGATTTGAAGACGCTGGCGGCGGCCGAGGGACGGCTGCCGGAGAAGCTGCTGATCCTGCCCGGCCTCAGCCCGATGATCGCCGGGACCGAAACCGAGGCGCACCGCCTTGTGCGTGAGGTCAACGAGCTCACCGATCCGGAGGTCGGGCGGAAGCGGCTGTCGGGCCGCTTCGGCGGCTATGATTTCTCGCATCTGCCGCTCGACCATCCGCTCTCGGCCGCGGATTTTCCCGACCCGGCCTCGGTAGAGGCGGCGCGCAGCCGCACCGAGGTGATCCTCAATCTGGTCAAGCGCGACAAGCCGACATTGCGGCAATTACTCGGTTATCTGGCCGGCGCGCGCGGCCATTTCGTCACCGCCGGTACGCCG
>DASQCY010000648.1:0-2475 GCA_035634495.1 Allostellaceae bacterium | reverse complement strand
GTCGATCGCGTCCTCAACGCTCATCCGTCGCGGATCGATGCTGCGGCCGTCGCGGGATTGGATTCGGCCGGCGCGGAACCCGGCGCCGCCCATCCGCAAGGCTTGCGCGCTCTGCGCCACCGAGGCGTAGCCCGGCGGGTTGATAAACTGCGGCGCGACGATGCCCGAGGTACGGCTGTAATCGAGGATCTGGTCGGCACGACGTCGGCCTTCCTCGCGGGTATTGCCGACCCCGATCAGCGCCATATAGGCGAGTCGCTCGGGCATCATTGGGCGGCTGGCTTCGGCCGCCCTCTTGCGATAGGCCTCGAAGATCGGGGGCGTGCGCACCCAGCCGGTGTTGAGCACGCCAATAGTCATCCCGCGCTCCGCCGCCTCCATTGCGCTGCCTGGGCTGCCGACCGGCATCCAGACCGGTGGGTGCGGTTCCTGCCACGGCCGGGGCCAGACATTGACCTGCCGGTAATGGAAATGCGTGCCCTCCCAGTTGAACGGACCGTCGTGGGTCGTCATCGCCTTGAGGATCAGGTCGTGCGCCTCCCAGAAGCGCTCCATAAGATCGGCGGGGTTGGTGTTGGCGGGCGAGATTTCGAACGGCACCCCTTTGACAAACCCCATCTCTATGCGCCCGCGCGAAATGACGTCGAGCATTGAATATTCCTCGGCGACGCGGATCGGGTCGTTGCGATTGCCGATCGGCATGCCGAGTGCCAAGAGGCGCACATGCTTCGTCTCTCGCGCCAATATCGCCATCGGGATCGTACACACCGAGTCGGCGCAGGTCGCAGTGGCGTGGTGCTCGTTGGTCATGATGTTGATGCCAAGCTCGTCGCACAGCGCCCATTCGTCGAGGTAGCGGTGGTAAAGATCGGCGCCGATTTTTGGGTCGTAGAGCCGGTTCGGGATCACGACGCGGTACGAATCTCGCAATTCGGGCCAAGCCGGATGATATGCCATCTCGCTGAAATGCCACACCTTCATGATTTTACCTCCGCGCGCGCGAACCGTTCGATCGCATCGGCGACCGGCTCGGGCCGCTCGACCTGCGGGTAATGTCCGGCCTCGGGGATCAGCTCGAGGCGGGCGTCTGGCAGTGATCGACAGAGCTTCTCGCCGTAGTCGGGCGGCACGATGCCGTCGCTTTGGCCCCAGATGAGCAGGGTCGGCACCCGCACCCGGTGCAGCCATCTGCGTAAGCCGGGATCGTGCATATAGGGGCGCCAGCCGTAGAGTGCGGTGGCCGCCCGGTCGCTCGCAATCGACGCAGCCTCGGCATCGTCGAGCTCGGTGTAATCCGGTGCGGCGCGTTCCGGATCAAAGAAAGTCCGCCGCAGAACCTCGTCGGCAGGCAGCGCATAAATATCAACGATGTCCCGCTGCTCGCGCCCGCCGAACTTGACGCCGAGCGTGTCGATCAGTGCGAGCCGGCCAATCCGCTCCACCGAGCGAACGCACATTTCGAGCGCGATCCAGCCGCCGAAGGAGGAGCCGACGAGCACGACGTCATTGAGCTGTTGCTGCTCGAGCAGGTCGAGGTAGAGATAGGCGAGATCCTGGACGGTGCGGAACCCGTCGGGCCGCTCGGACCCGCCAAACCCGGGGTGGCGCGGGATCAGAACCCGCCAGCGTCGCGCCAACCTGTCCAAGAAATCTTGGTTCTGGGCGAAATGATCGCCGCCATGAAGAAACAGCAGCGGCTGGCCTTCCCCCGCCAACGATATTTCTAGCGAAACCTCACCGACACCGATACGCGCCATCCTGTGCCCTCCCGGCCACCCCCAACGCTTCGGAAAACCATTCGCCGGGGGATTATCGCGATCCACTGGTGCCGGGTCCAGGGCAGCAACTCGGTAGCGTGTTAGATAGCGGCCTTGTCGAGAACTCGATCGCCTGGCCGATCAAAATTCGTCACCCAGGGTGCGACAAACCGCCATATACTGTGCCAAGACAGCGGCTGCTCCGGTCCGGTAGGCGTTGGCAAGCGGGGCGGCGCGCGCAAAAGCTTGCGAGGCTTACCCGATGAATGTCGAAACAATCCTGCACAACAAGGGATGTGCGGTGGCGACGATCCGGCCCGGCGACACGGTTGGCACGGCGGTCGACGCGCTGGTCTCCCGCAATATCGGGGCCCTCGTTGCCAGCGACGACGGCGAGAGGGTCGATGGAATCATTTCCGAGCGCGACATTGTCCATGCGCTTGCCTCTCATGGTTCCGATCTGTTGTCGCTGACCGTCGCGGAGGTGATGACGCGGCCAGTCGTCACCTGCGAGCCGACCCAAGGTGTTGACGAACTAATGGCCGAAATGACCAACCGGCGCATCCGCCACTTTCCGGTGGTCCGGAACGGGCGGCTCTGCGGCATCGTTAGCATCGGCGATGTGGTCAAGAACCGCCTCGACGAAATCGAATACGAGGCAAAATCTCTACGTTCGTTCATCGCCGGCGCCTGAACTCCGGCGGCATCGTCCCTGGGC
>DASQCY010000647.1:0-2012 GCA_035634495.1 Allostellaceae bacterium | reverse complement strand
TCGTCAAAGCGCTTGGCCACCAAGCTTGTCATCTCCCCCTTGTGATACTCGTTGGGGCCGAACACGTTGAAGAATTTGAGGCCCACCCATTGCGGCGGGAGCTTCGCGCCGTTCGCGAAGCGATCGACCACGGCGAGATCGAACAGATGCTTGCTAAAGCCGTAAAGATTCATCGGCCTGAGCCGGCGCAGTGCCGGAAGCGACCAGTCGTCGTCGAAGCCCTCGCTGCCG
Organism: Allostellaceae bacterium; assembly: GCA_035634495.1. Lineage (GTDB taxonomy): Bacteria > Pseudomonadota > Alphaproteobacteria > ATCC43930 > CGMCC-115725 > AP-15. The sequence goes on along the minus strand of DASQCY010000647.1, from coordinate 1,781 downwards.
TCGCCGTAGGTCGCAGCCGAGGAGGCATAAATGAACGGCGTGCGAGTCGCCGTGCACCAGTCCAGCAACCTGAGCGAGAGGCGGAAATTGGTGGCGAGAACGGCATCAGCGTCGCTCGCGGTCGTATCGGAGATGGCGCCGAGATGAATGACCGCTTCGAGCTTGCGCCGGTCGAGCCAGCCGATCAGCTCGCCGGGCGACACCACGTCGGCGAGCTGGCGCTTGCCGAGGTTGCGCCATTTGTCGGCGTTGCCGAGCGCGTCGTTGACCACGATATCGGTCCGTCCGGCCTCGTTAAGGCCGGCAACCAGATTGGACCCTATGAACCCGGCTCCGCCGGTGACCAACAACATCCCATTCCCCGCCGCCAGCGCTGCCCTCCCTTTGCCCTAGGGCGCCCAGGGGTGCAACTTCCGCGGGCCGGAGTGTACACAAGCCCGGAGGCAATCCTGGCGCGTCCTGTCCCGCTGGACAGGCCAACAACGGCAAGCTAACGGCTTCCCGCCTCCCTGACGCGCCTGTAGAAATGAATTTATATTCATCGCCCCAAACGAATGAGTGCTGCAAAGGGGTGCCGACAAGCCGATGTCCGAATCACCAATTCTCATCGTCCCTTACATGTGGATTGGCGACTTCGTTCGCTGCCATACCGTCGTTAAGTTGCTGAAACAACGATTTCCAAGTGCCGCCGTCGATATCTTGACGACCTCGATGGTGGCACCGCTGCTCGACTACATGCCAGGCGTGCGCAAGGGTGTCGTCGCTGATCTGCCTCGCAAGCGCCTCGCCTTGAGCGACCATCGCGCACTCGCTCAGCGGCTGCGGGCGGAAAGGTACGGCCAAGCGCTGGTCATGCCGCGGACGTGGAAATCCGCGCTGGCGCCCTCGCTCGCGGGAATTCCCTGCCGTACCGGTTTCGTCGGCGAAGCCCGCTTCGGCCTGATCAACGATCTGCGCTTCGGCGAGCGGCGGCTCCCGCGTATGGCGGACCGCTGCGCCATGCTGGCCCTGCCCAAGGGGGAGGCCGCGCCGGTGCAATGGCCGTTGCCGGAACTCAAGGTGCCCGCCTCCGAACGCGCCGCTTGGCGCCAGCGGCTTGGGCTTGCGCCCGATGGGCGTCCTGTGGTTGCGCTCGCGCCGGGTGCGGTCGGGCCGTCCAAGCGCTGGCCAGCTGCCTCCTATGCTGATGTCGCGCGCCGGCTTGCCGCCGAGGGCCACTGGATATGGGTGGTGGGCGGACCAGGCGAAAAAGAGCTTGCCGCCGAAATCGCCGATGGCGCCGATATCCGCGACCTCACCGGCCCCGATCTGCGTAACGCGATTCTGGCCCTCGCCGCGGCCACCGTCGCGGTGTCGAATGATTCCGGTCTACTGCACGTCGCGGCTGCGCTCGGTACACCGGCCATCGGAATCTTCGGTCCGACCAGCGCATGGCACTGGGCTCCGCTCAACCCGATCGCCGCGGTGATCGAAACCGCGGACGAGCTGCCCTGCCGGCCGTGCCATAAGCCGGTCTGCCGCCTCGGCCACCATCGCTGCATGCGCGACATTCCGGTCGAGCGGGTCGCCATGTCGGTCCGCCAAGCGATTGGACCGGCACGCGCATCGATCTGAGCTCAAGACCTCGAACGCAGCTCGGATGGTTTTTGCCAGGCCTGCGAACGCTAGCTCAGCGTTTCGAACGCCGCGACGACTTCGGAGACGGACGGCTGCTTATGCTTGCCGCCGACCACGGCGATCGGCCCTTGCCCCATCGGCCCGGTAAGGCCGGGCTCGCTCGC
>DASQCY010000646.1:0-1812 GCA_035634495.1 Allostellaceae bacterium | reverse complement strand
CCAGAGACGATTCGGGCTTCAGAGACCATGGCCGTTTGCGGCGGATGGTGCACGGCCATTGTCGGATTGTTGTTGCGGCTAAACGAGGCCGGCGGCGGCAGGTTCTCCCGCTGTCCGCGGATTAACGCCGCCCGACGCTGTCGATAGAGCGAACGGATGGTCGCGTAGTAGTCGAGTGAGGTGCGCTCGATGTCTGAGAGCGTCTCGATATAGCGCGAACGCTGATCAATTCCGCTCACTCCTCCCCGCACGTACGGTATCCAGTAGAGGGTCCACGGATTGCCGGAGACGAGGATATTCCATGGGTCACCGAACCCCTCGCCAACTTGACCGACCAGGTCGCGCGGATCGGACGGACCGAGGACCGGAACGACGAGGTAGGGACCCTCGGGGATACCCCAGACGCCAAACGTAACGCCGAGATCCTGTTCGTGATAGGGAAGCTGACCCCATCGCCCAGCGACGTCAAATAGACCGCCGACGCCGAGCGTCGAGTTGAGGGTGAAGCGCGCAAAGGTCCGTCCGGCGCGGACGAAATCGCCCTGCAACGTGTCGTTTACGAAATTCAGTGGGGCGCGCAGATTGTGGAGGAAGTCACGGAGCGAGTCGCGCACCGGGTCAGGCAGCACCGTACGGTAGGCCTTCGCGACCGGGACCAGCACGTTGCGATCGACCACTTGGTTGAAGTCGAAGATCCCGCGGTTGGTGTCTTCAAACGGGTCGTTGAAATCCTCGGCCTCGGCGGCGCCCAGCTGCGAGTTGCCCTCTCGCGCCGCGCATCCAGGCAGGATCAGGACCAAGAGGAGAAGCAGCTTCGATAAGACGAGACTTTGCGGGCGAAGGTTCATGATCGATCTCGCATCAGGCTGTCGTCGTCCCGTCGGGCGAGATAATTGCTGGAAATTAGCGGCATCGGCAAGTGGTGCCGCGCGAGGCCCCGTGTCGCAACGTGTTCGCTATCCTCCGCACCGCCACTCATAACCTTCTTGCCGATATAAAGATATGTGTATATGTTGCTATAACGAAGGCGGAGAAGAGCGGCTCCATGGAACATCTATTGGCTGCGCTGCGCGCGGTGGCCGAGCCGACCCGGCTGCGGCTCGTCGTCCTTTGCGCCCGCGGCGAGCTCACCGTGAGCGAGCTTACGCAGATTTTAGGGCAGAGCCAGCCGCGGGTATCGCGTCACTTGAAGCTTCTGTGTGAGGCCGGCTTGCTCGACCGCTTCCGTGAGGGTAGCTGGGTCTTTTATCGCTTGAGCCAATCGAGCCCGGCGGGTGCGCTGGCGCGCCAGCTTGTGGCCGCGTGCGGCGACGCCGATCCGACGATCGCTCTCGATCTTCAACGATTGGGCGCGATCAAGCGCCAACGCGCCGACCTTGCGAGCGCCTATTTCCGCGAAAATGCCGCCCAATGGCACCGCATCCGCTCGCTCTACATCGACGAACGCGAGGTCGAGGCAGCCCTCGTCGAAATCATCGCCGCGGCCGACCCGCGCGATCTGCTCGACATCGGCACCGGCACCGGCCGAATGCTCGAAATTTTGGCACCGCGAGCCGAGCGCGCGCTCGGCATCGATCAATCGCGCGAGATGTTGGCCGTCGCCCGGGTTAATCTTGAGCGGGCCGGTCTGGAGAACGGGCTGGTCCGGCTCGGTGACATGTACCAGTTGGCCCTGCCTGACGCTTCTTTCGATGCCGTCGTGATCCATCAAGTACTGCATTATGCCGACCGGCCGGCAGCGGTCATCGCCGAGGCGGCCCGGGTGTTGCGGCCCAGCGGGATTCTTGTGCTCGTCGACTTTGCGCCGCATAC
>DASQCY010000645.1:0-2809 GCA_035634495.1 Allostellaceae bacterium | reverse complement strand
GCATCGGTCCACCCAGCGGCGCGTTCCGAGGGGGCCAGACGATGAGGAGCGGCTGACCGCCGACATCGTTGAGCTGGCCCGCCGCCACGGCCGCCTTGGCTATCGGAAGATCGCAGAGATGTTGCGTTCGACCGCCGGCTGCCGAGTAGGTGGGGATGTCGCCAGCCCCACCCCTCACAGACCCGGACGTGCAGATTTCCCGCATCCGGTTCTTCACGAGAGAGTTTCGCTCGCGTTGGCGTAAAGGCGATGGACGATCCGCGCCGGGGGAAGCGGGTGGCGCTTGAGAATCGCGTTGAGGCGGGTCCAAGGGAACGCGCCTCCTCCACGATGCCGCCGAGCCAGCCATTTCTTCCACAGCACCACGATCTGGCAAGCAAACCATCGTATGCGTCGAGAGTTGCCAGATATACCGTAGTAGGCATAGTGGCCTCGCAACATCTGGGACAGATGGGCATGCTGGTCGCGCAAGGATCGATGCCGATTTTGTCGGCACCAATCGCTTACCGCCGCCAGCGCCCGCGCGTATCGGCCTTTGGCCGTCACTTGCCTCACCCCATTCACCCCCTTCTTCGACTTGGCCCAGATATGGGAAAAGCCGAGGAAGTCGAACGTGGCGCTGTCCGTATCCGGATGGCGGACGCCCCCCGGTCGATGAAAGCGAAAGTCGACGAGCTGCGTTTTGCTCGGGTGGAGCGCGAGCCCGTACCGTGCAAGCCGCTTTCCCAGCACGTCCATGACCCGCTTGGCGTCGTCGAGAGTCTCGAACGCCATCACGCTGTCATCGGCGTACCTCACGAGGATGCTGTTCCCCCTGAGGCGCACGCGCACGTCCCGCTCGAACCATTCATCCAGCACATGGTGCAGGTAGATGTTTGCGAGCAGAGGCGAGACGACGCCGCCTTGCGGGGTGCCCTCGGTCGTGCGCTGAAGGAGACCGTGTTCGAGCACGCCCGCCTTCAGCCATTTGTCGATCATCCGGCGAATGACGCCGTCCGTGACTCGCCTGTCGAGAAACGCACGGAGGTGATGATGTTGGATCGTGTCGTAGTATTTGGAGATGTCGACATCCAACACCCAGCGCAGCCCTTGTCGGCCCATGAAGGCCAACCGCAACGCACTCAGGGCCTGATGCGCCGACCGCCCTGGTCGGAAGCCGAATGAGCAAGACAGGAACTCCTGCTCATAGATCGGCTCCAGCACCATGACGATTGCTCGCTGTGCCACCTTATCCTCGAGCGTCGGAATGCCGAGTGGCCGCTCCGAGCCGTCCGCCTTCGGAATGTAGACCCGACGCACCGGCGGGGCGACGTAGCGGCCAGACTTGATGCGCTCCAGGAGCGCCAGAAGGTTGGCCTCCAGGTTCGCCTCGTACTGCGCCGCCGTCACACCGTCGATGCCAGATGCTCCATCCTTGCGCGTCAGCCGGTACGCCTCTCGCATCCATTCCAGGTCGATGACATGGTGAAGCGTGGACAGAGCTGTCCCCGCCTTCGTCCTCGCCAGTTCGGCTATCCGTTGTCGTTTCGTGGACAGGTTCGCGGAGCCCAAGGTCTCCTCCCGTGTTTCTCGGCAACGGCTCTCATCCCGTGGCGCCCCCCTTCCCTCGCGCGGGTCCCGGTGAGCCCAGTTCCCCGCGGTCAGCGGCACTATGAAGGCGCTACGACTTCCCGCCTGCGCATGCCCGGTCGCTTATCTGTTTCGCTATCCGGGGTCCGCGCGACCCTCCGCTCTTCGTGCTCGCCTTGGCGGCGCTCCCGGATGGTTGGAGGACCCGTCCGGGCCAGGGCACTTGGTCAGCCGGCCGCCCAGTTGCCGGCACACTCTCACGCGGACGCGGGCGGGATCTCACAGGTTCCCAGGCGATCCATCCCATACCTTTGCCCCGGTCCAAGACCCCGGCCGGACCGACGATCCCTCACCCTGACGGTGTCGTCGATGCTGCCCCCGCTCAACCCACAGCGAAGGCTCCAGCGATGATTATTTCGAGGCTATTCACGCGGCTTCGGCATCTGCTGCCTACGCTTCACGACGGGCGTTGCCGCACGCCGTGCAAGGCTCGCTTCCGGCTGGTTGGCTGACCTTTACCGGGAGGGAGTTGAACCCTCTGGATCGCGCCGAAAGGTTTCAGAACTTCATGTTCATCCTCCTCTCCTGAGCTTTTCCTGTCGCAAGGATCGTCAACGACAAGCGGGTCGAGCGGATCTGGCGGCGTGAGGGGCTGAAGGTCCCGGCCAAACAATCCAAGCAAGGTCGCATCTGGCTTGCGGACGGATCCTGTATCCGTCTGCGCGCCGAGCGGCCCAACCATGTCTGGTCCTATGACTTCGTCGAGGATCGCACCCACAATGGGAGGAAGTATCGCATGCTCAACCTCATCGACGAGTTCACCCACGAATGCCTGGCCATCCGGGTCGACCGGAAGCTCAAGTCCGCCGACGTGATCGACGTGTTGTCCGATCAGTTCGTTCTGCGCGGCGTACCCGAACATATCCGATCCGACAACGGACCGGAGTTCGTCGCCAAGGCGGTGCAGGACTGGATCGGAGCCGTTGGGGCTAAGACGGCCTACATTGAGCGGGGCAGTCCCTGGGAGAACGGCTTCATCGAGAGCTTCAACGCTCGGCTTCGCGACGAACTGCTCGATGGAGAGATCTTCTACTCGCTTGCTGAGGCCAGGATCGTCATCGAGAGCTGGCGGCGCCACTACAACACCGAGAGGCCACACGGATCCTTGGGCTACAAGCCGCCAGCGCCTGAAGTGTTCATCCCCGCCTTCGCCGCGCGGGCGGCTCTGCAACCCCGACCA
>DASQCY010000644.1:0-2442 GCA_035634495.1 Allostellaceae bacterium | reverse complement strand
CTCGCTGAGCACGAGCTGCTGCGGCGGCAGCATTTCCCCTTCGAGGGCGAGGGTCGCCAACCCGGCGATTGTGCCCAACGCGATCAGCAGCGGGCCGCAGGCGGGGGTTTCGATCCGCTCCTCAGGGTGCATGCGGCCGATGTCCCCGAATTTTTTGATGCCTTCCAACACCGTGCGCAGTTCGAGTTCAGTCATTGCTTCCTCTCGATCGCATCGGCACGGCTGTTGAGCGCGGTCGCCGCGGCGCGCCAAGCCAATGCCAGGTCCCAGCGGTTCATTCTGTCAGCGCAAAAGACGGCCATCCGCCGGGCATTGCCGGCGACCAGCCGCAGCATCACCGGGCTCGCGAGCCGCCCCAGCATCCGCTCGTGCGCCGCGGCCCAGGCCTCGATCTCTTCAGGCGTGGCGTTGCGCGTTTTCACGCTCCTGTTCCGTCGGCTCAAGGAGGTAGCGGGGTTGCGGTTTCTTAAGCTCGCTCTCTAGGTGCAGCACCGCCTTGTGCAGCCGGTTGAGGTGCGCAAAACCCCGCTGTTGGTTGCGCAGCAAAAACCAGGCAAGCGCGAACAACGCGACCAGGGTGATCCAGGTGCCGACGGCATCGAGGATGCGCACGGCCCACTCGGGATTAAGGTTCATCATTCCGGGGGCTCCCCGTCCGGCAACAGGGCGCTGCGCAGCACGACGTAATGCTTGTGGTTTCGCCCAATCATGACCTGCTCATCGATGGCGTACCACGTGATCGGCCCGAGCTTCATCTCGGCGATCCACCGCTCGGCCTCGGCGCGCGCGCTCTCTTTCGTCCAGTGCACGCGCTTGCTCGCCTGCACCGCGCCCTGGACCTCGCCTTGCGCGGGGAAGATCATCGCCGCCCAAATCCGGGTTTCCTTGTCCTGCGGTGCCGTCATCTCTCGGGTGATCCTGTGTCCGGGTCGCGCGCAACGCCGCTAAGCCCCCACGCTCGAACGAGCGCCGCCAAAATTCAAACTCCTCAGAGCTGAGCGCGTATCGCTCGGAGGCCGCACGCTTGCTTATCGCCCCGCCGATCACCGCCCCGACCACCGCTGCTTTTTGCTTGGCTGTCCAGCGCGCCAGGTCGGGAGGCGGCAAGTTCGCCCGCAGTTCAGCGCGCGAGGTCATCGCGGCGCGGGCCCCTCAGGCAACAGGATGCGGCGCACGATGACGTAATGGGTCTGGTTGCGGCCGATCGTCCACCGGTCGTCGACCTCGTCCCAGGTGGTGATAGGATCGAGACGCATCTCGGCAAGCCACTGTGCCGCCTCGGCGCGTGCCGCCTCTTTTGTCCAATGCAATCGCTGGGTGGTGCGCAGCGCACCAACGATCGGCCGGTTGTCGCCGAGGCCGGAAAACAGCGTCGCCTTCCAGCCGCCTGGTGGCTCAGCGTCGTCGTCCTCGCACGGTGTCTCGACGAGCCGCTGCTCCTCACGGTGCAGCCATTCGTTATGCTGGAACGGCTCCAGCTCGGCGATCGCCACGCGGCCGTCGGTGGCCGGGTAGCCGCGACAGGCTATGGTCAGCACCGAGGGATCTTGCCGGAAGCGGTCGAAGCAGGGATCGCACAACACCGCGTTGGCGCCGTCGGACGGCAGGCCGCAGACAACGCAACCCCAGCCGTGCCCGGACACCTGGGCGCGCTTGTCGAGCATGATCATGTTGCGGATACCCTCGGTCGTCTCGCACACGCAGCACGCGCCGAAGTCGGGCGTCTCGTCCTCTTCCGGCTCGACCTCGGCGACGGTGACCTCCTCGAGCTCGGCGGCAAAGCGCGCCAAGCTCTCCTCGTCCTGGCTCTGCGGCGAGACCGCCGCGACCAGCGCGACGACCGGGATCCCGCTCTCGGTCGTGCCCTCCCAGCGCCGCGCGCGCACGCCGTCGTCGATCTCGAGGACCAACGGGGTGCTCTCGATCGTGATCTTCACGGCCGCCGCGCGTCCTCGGTCATCACAGCTCCTGTGCCTGGCTGGCCCTGAAACCGCGTCAGCGCGTCCGTCGCGCGGGTCAGCGCCGTGCGGAAGATCTCGCCGCCAGGCACGGCCGGGCCCTCCATTTGCGCTAGGGGATGGCAGGCCTCGGTCAGCGTCCGCAGCGGTAGGGCCAGCTTGTCGAGCTCCCAGGCGATGCCGCGGATCAGCGCGTTGCGTTGCTGGGCGGCGGCCGGTGACAGCGAGCCCGGCACCACCCGCCCGACGACCGCCGAGGCGCGCACCAAGGCCGCCGGCGTCGGCTCGGGCCGCTTTGCTTCTCGATCTCGATCAGCCAACCCCGGCTATTTTGCCGCCGAAAGTGACAACTCCGCCAGCTAAAGCAGGCGGCTTCTCGGGAAAGCTAGGCCGCAACCGGCTCGCTTCGCTCCCGAAGGTCGTGTCCCGACCCGATACCGAACGCCCGCCGATGCACAATTTGAGCCGCCGCAACATCGCGCGG
>DASQCY010000643.1:0-6662 GCA_035634495.1 Allostellaceae bacterium | reverse complement strand
CGGTCCCGGACCCGAAGCGCACCGCGAAACCAACCAACCGCATCGGCAAGGGAGCGCGAAATCAGGGGGCTGATGGCAGTCGCTGTTACGGTCAGCCAAGATCGTATTTAACCGGTTGGAAGAGTTCATCGCTTAATTTTCTTTCGATCGGCGGGCGGTATAGCAGGTTCTGGGTCAATTCTCCGTCCCCGACCGCGATAAGCGAATAGCGGCCAGATCACCCGAGCCCGCTCAAAGGCTCGTTCCGTTGCCCGTTCTGGGATTAGGTTGCTCGTCACGCCACAGCGTCCGCAGCGCCGCCCGCGCCGAGTCATCAATCTAGAGGCCGCCACGGCATAAGCGCCGGCTCGGGTGGTGGTCTGGCCGGTGGTGAAGGCGCCGGCCCCAGCCACGGTTTTAACTGAGCTCCCGGGAGTCAAGGTTATCAGCTTGGCGGCGGTCGAAGCGGCGGCGGAGGCGTTGGGAATCTCCGTCGAACTTTTCGACGTCCGCCGCGAGCCGGACATCGCGGTAGCATTCACCTCGTTCATGTCGATCAGGTGCTGGCGCAGCGCTTCGAGGTCGACCTTCGACCAATCGGTTTTTGGGTCGGCGTCGAGAATTCGCACGATTTCCCGTATCGCGCCAAACGCGTCCTGACCGACCATTCTCGGAGTGCTCAGACCCGCCCCCATGCCGGGATGCCCTGCCATGGGCATGATCCCTGGCGGATGCTGCTTTGGCATCATCTCGCGCGTTTGAGGGGAGCTCATCATGCCCGGCTGAGACGGCGCAGTCTGCACAAGCCCGAGGTCACCACGAACGCCAGGGCGCCGAGACCGAGTAATCGACAACTGGGAAACATCGGACCCTTTTCGACAATAGAACGCGTTAACGCTGCGCAGGTTCGCCCATTCCTCGGTGATCGTCCCGCAGCCAGACATAGACCGCAGGGATCGTGAGGACGGTGAGCGCGGTGGATGACGCGAGCCCGAACACGAGCGAGATCGCGAGGCCCTGGAAGATCGGGTCGGCCATGATGAAGGCGGCGCCGATCATTGCCGCTGCGGCGGTCAGAAAGATCGGCTTGAAGCGGATCGCGCCGGCATCGAGCAGCGCCTGGCGCAGCACGGCGCCCTCGGCGCGCCGCCGGCGAATCAAATCGACGAGCAGGATCGAGTTGCGCACGATGATGCCGGCCAGCGCGATAAAGCCGATCATCGAGGTGGCCGTGAACGGCGCGGCGAAGAGCCAATGGCCAAAGACGATGCCGATCAAGGTCAGCGGTACCGGAATGAGCACCACGAGAGGCAGGCGGAACGAGCCGAACTGCGCGACGACGAGCAGATAAATTCCGAGGATCGCCACCGCGAACGCCGCGCCCATATCGCGGAAGGTGACATAGGTCACCTCCCATTCTCCGTCCCACAGCACCGCGGGTTTGGACTCGTCGAGCGGTTGGCCGTGATAGCGGATCTCGGGTGGACCGCTGCCTCCCCAATCGATCTTGTTGATTTCGTCCTGGACCGCGAGCATGCCGTAGATCGGCGCCTCGAAGCGGCCCGCCAACTCGGCCTCGACCATCTCGGCAAACCGGCCGTCGCGGCGGAAGAGACTGTAGGAGGCCGGCTCGCGCTTGACGGTGACCGTGTCGCCGAGCTCGACATTGGCGCCGACGCGCCGCGTGCCGCCGGCGGGCAATGGGGTTGACAGGATACGCTCGCCCATCCATTCGGCCCGCTTTGGTAATTTGACGTCGATCTCGATCGGTTTCGCACCATAGCCGCGTTGGGAATAGCCGACCTTCACGCCGCCGATGATCGCGGCGATTGTGTCATAGACCGCCTGCTCCTCGACACCATAAAATTCGAGGTTCTCCTGATTGATCGAGAAACGCAGCCGCTCGCTCGGCTTGTGAAACGTGTCGTCAACATCGACGATGAAATCGACGTTGCAGAAGCCTTCGCGTACCTTCGTCGCCGTCGCGCGCCGGGTCGCCTCATCCGGCCCGTACACCTCTGCAAGCAATGTCGACAGCACCGGCGGCCCCGGCGGCACCTCGACGACTTTGACGACCGTACCGGGCGGTTTCGGCAGATCAGCGAGGCGCCGGCGCACATCGAGTGCGATCGCATGGCTCGGGCGCAACCGCTCGGCTTTTGGCAGGAGATTGATCTGCAGATCGCCCTGTTCGGGATTGCTTCGTATATAGTAATGCCGCACCAGTCCGTTGAAATTGAAGGGAGCAGTGGTGCCGGCGTAAAGCTGGATCGAGGTCAGTTCGGGCAAATCCTTGAGCCGCCCGGCCGCCGCCGTCAGAACCCGTTCGGTGTCCTCGAGCGTGCTGCCTTGCGGCAGATCGACGACGACCTGCAGCTCGGATTTGTTGTCGAACGGCAGGAGTTTGACTGTGACGTCTTTGATGATGAACAGAACACACGCCGCGGCGGTCGCGCCGGCCGCCAGCACGAGGAAGATCTGTGCGCGGCGCCGGCCGGTAAGCAGCGGGCGCGCAATCCGCAGATAAAAGCGCCCCATTGCGCCGACTGCATGCGGGCCGCCGGTGTCGCCGGACTGGTTTTCGAAGCGGCGGCGGGCAATGTGATAAAGCAGCCACGGGGTGATGATGACGGCGACAAAGAACGAGAACAGCATCGCCGTCGAGGCGTTTGCCGGGATCGGGCTCATATAAGGCCCCATCAGACCGCTCACGAACACCATCGGCAACAGCGCGACGATGATTGTCAAGGTCGCGACGATTGTCGGATTGCCGACCTCCGCGACCGCTTCGACCGCCGTCGTGATGAGATCCCTGCCGCGCCGCTGGTGCCAGTGACGGGTGATGTTTTCGACGATGACAATTGCGTCGTCGACGAGGATGCCGATCGAGAAAATCAGCGCGAACAGGCTGACGCGGTTGATCGTGTAGCCCAACAGCCACGAAGCAAAGAGTGTCAACAGGATCGTCGTCGGAATGACGACAAGCACAACAATGCCTTCTCGCCAACCGATCGCCAATGTGATGAGCGCGACGATCGACACGGTTGCGAGCGCCAGGTGGAAGAGCAGCTCATTGGCCTTTTCAGTGGCGGTCTGGCCGTAATTGCGCGTGACCGTCACCGAGATGTCGCCCGGCACGAGGCGGCTCGCGGTGGTCGTTAGGCGCTCGATCAGCTGATCGGCCACGACGACCGCATTGGCGCCCTTGCGCTTGGCGAAAGCGACCGTCACTGCCGGCAGCCGCTCGAGCTCGCCTTGCTCATTGCGCGACAACGTCCAAGCGCGGGCATCGGGCTCCGCCGCCCCCATCACGATATCGGCCACGTCCTTGACATAGACCGGCCGCTCATCGCGCGAGGTCAATAACAGCAGCCCGATATCCGGGACGCCTTGCAAGGTCTGACCGGCCACCACCGGGACGTTGCGGTCGAGCTGCTGAAAGGCGCCGACCAGCATTGAACGATTGGCGTTGGCAAGCTTGTCGACGAGCTGATTGAGGGTGATGCCGTAAAGCGCGAGGCGCTCGGGATCGGGCTCGACGCGGATCTGGTTCGGACTGCCGCCGACAATATATGAGAGGCCGACATTGTCGACCTTGGTTAGCTCGTGCTGCAGCTCCTGGGCAATTTGATAAAGTCCGTTGTCGTTCCATCGCGCCGCCGCTTCGCGCTTCGGAGCAAGGGTCAATGTCACGATCGCCACGTCGTTGATGCCGCGCCCGATGATGACCGGCATCGGGATTCCCTTGGGCAGATCGCGAATGTTGTTGCGGATCTTTTCGTGAACGCGGGTCAGCGCCGTGTCTTCGTCGGTGCCGACAAAAAAGCGCGCAGTGGCGATGACCGCATCGTCCTGCGTCAGCGAATAGACATGCTCGACACCGTCGATGCCTTTGAGGATGTCCTCCAGCGGCTTGGTGATCAGCTCGATCGCATCCCCCGCCTTGTAGCCATTGGCGGTGACCAGGATATCGACCATCGGCACACTGATCTGCGGCTCCTCTTCGCGCGGCAATGCAATGAGCGCGAGCCCGCCAACGATCAGCGACGCCAACAGGATCAGCGGCGTCAGCGGCGAGGTGATGAAGTAGCGGGTCAGAACCCCCGACAGGCCGAGCTTCATGGGGTCAGGACCACGTCGCCTTCGTGCAGCCCGGCGAGAACCTCGATGCCACCCTCGACCGGCAATCCGACCTGGATGGCGACCTCGGTGCCGTCCTTCAGCTTGGCATAGCTGACGCCAAACCGCCGGTAGACACTGGTCTCCGGGATGACGAGCGCCGGGCGCCGGCCGGTCGCAACATAGACGCGGGTACGCTCGCCGACAAAGTAATCGCCGAGATCCTCGACCGCGACATCGGCAATGACCCGGCCGTTGTCGATCTGCGGGTAGACCAGAACCACCTTGCCGCGGCGCAAGGTCTCCTCGTCCTGCACATCGAGGCCGCGCGCGCCGACCAGGATCGTGTCTCCGGCCTTCATCGACCGCGCGTGCCGCTCGGGGAGCTGCAGGCGCAGAGTGTAGTTGTTGGCGGCGAGCGTAGCGATCGTCTCTCCGGGCAGGACGACGCTGCCTTCCTGGACCGGGACTTTCAGCACGCGCCCGGCGCCGGGCGCTAGCACCGCGCCCTCGGCCGATTGCTGCTCGATCACTTGGCGGTCGGAATGCAGCGCCTGCAGTGTGCGCTCGGCGACGTCGAGCGTGGTCCGGGCCTGGTCGAGCTGGGATTGCGAGGTGACGCCGCGGCTGCGCAATTCCTGGGCTCGGCCGAAGTCGAGTTGCGCCTGATCGCGCTGCGCCTGTTGCGCCTCGATCCGCGAATCCAACGCCCGCATCTGCAATAAGAGCTTCTGGTCGACGACCACCGCGACGCGGTCCTCGGCCTTCACCCAATCCCCTTCCTTGACTGTCAAGCTCGTAATCGTGCCGCCGATGCGCGCGCGGGCGACGAGCTCGTGCACCGGCTCGACGGTGGCGATGATCGCCTTGCGGTCATCGACGGGATGCCTCACAACCGGCGCCTCCCCCGCCCAGGCGGGAATCGCCACTGCCATGGCCGACAAGAAGAGAACGAGGGCATTGCGGATCACAGGTGCAGTTCCTCAAACCATCGAACACATCAAGGATAACTGCGCTGGTGACCCCTTCCTTGATCTAGATCACTGCCCGTCAGCGAATGCCGCTCGATGCAGGATCAAACACTCGCCGTGGTGGCTGTTGACGTAACCCCTAGTTGACCAGATCGGTCTCCGATCGCCAAATCCGAACGGCGCCGACCGGAGCGACGTCAAGAAAACGTCTTATGGATCGGTTTTGTTTCTTGTCTCACTCCCAAGGCGCTGTGAGCTGGGAGGCCGTCGCCGCGAGTGTTACCGAGAACTACACGCGTGAGAATATCGAGCGGATATTCAAATTAGCAAAAGTCAACGGCTATGACGTGTTCATCTCGCCGCACTATTTTTACCCGACCGACAGCGGCTGGAAGTTCAACGGACCGCTTGAGACCGAAGATTCAGGACCTACACCTTTGCGCGAAGCGGCCCCCGGGGTTCCCCAACTCGGGCGCGGACTGGCCCGCCGCAGTCCGCCATACCGACGATGATGAAACGAAACGGCAGCGTCAGCCGCACCGTGACCATGCCGGCGGCGATCGTCCGCTCCGGGCGGCCCGAGCGTCCTGACGCTCTGCGCTAACACGCAACCCCAGGTGCGATTGGAACCGTCACTTCAGGAACAGCCCGGCAACATTCATCAGGATGCCGATCGTCGGGATGTTCCACACGAGCGAACGAGCTAACGGCAAGTCCGCCGTATACAGGATTGCGTAGACGATGCGACCCCAAAAGTAGAAGTGGGCGCCCCTCTACAGCGCGACTTCCACACGGTTTCCGGATCGCGCGCTGCGGCAATCTCGCTCCGCCGCTGAGGAACCGATGGTTTGCGGACTCTCCGCTGGAGGGGACTGGATTCGAACTTCTAGTACGCGGGCGCGTGAAGTTGGTTGTCGGGCGCCGACGGCAGCGAAAATCGAACGGCTCGACGACGCCGCTGTCGATGCGCATCGGTGACCTTCGATCAGCTCGTACCCCGGACGAGGGCAGGACGGGCAAGGACATCGTTGTGCTCGACCGTTGGGGCGAGGACCGCACCGAGGACGCCGTTTCATCGCTCGCGATCGCGCCCGGTATCGGTATTATGAAGGTTCCCGCTCGGATCCCGCCGTAACCGCGTGTCAGCATTACTTCGAAAACTCCAGCTTCTCGCGAGACGTGATGAGGCAATCCTCTCGGGCCGTCCTGCGGCAGAGGTCGAACGGCGTGAGAGCTTGCTTGAGGGGCTGATGGATATGGGTAGCTGTGCCTTACACGACCGTCTCGAGCCGGCTGAACCGCACCGGGATCAGTTGCCGAACACTGGTCTGCCCATCCGCCCCTTTGTCGACCACCGCGAGCCGTTGTGCCTCGTCCGGGCCCAGCGGCAGAACGATCCGTCCTCCGGGTTTGATTTGATCGAGGATCGCCGAAGGCAATCGCTCGGCGGCGGCCGTCAGCAGGGCTCTATCGTAGGGCGCGTGCTCGCGCCAGCCACGCGAACCGTCTCCGATGCGGATGGCGACATCGGAGCAGCCAAGCTGGCGCAGGTTCGCTTCGGCTTGGCCTGCCAACTCCTCCACGATTTCGACG
>DASQCY010000642.1:0-6658 GCA_035634495.1 Allostellaceae bacterium | reverse complement strand
CCGAGAGTGCTGCTCAGATAGCCGGGGCGCGCACGCTTGTCAAGCAGCTAGAGGCAGGAGTGTCAGGTTCGCGGGGCGCTACGTACGATACGTCGAGACGGGTTTTGACAAGAGGGCAGCCACGGCGCACTCTTTAGCTGTTATGATCTGAGTAGTTGCCACTGACGAGTCGCCAAAAATGTCGCGTACCGTAGATTGGGAGATACCGGGGGAGATCCAACCAAAGCCCGGAGACTGCGCCTTCGATCTGGATCGTGCGCTGAGCGCCGTCCTAGGCCTGCGGGCGACGATCCCAGAGGACGCTTTCTCCGCCGGAAGGCTCGGCACCGAGCGCGCCGGCAGCGGTGTTTTGATCCGCAAGGACGGCCTCGTCCTGACTATCGGCTATCTCGTTACCGAAGCCGAGACAATATGGCTCACCTCCGCCGGTGGTGGTGCGGTACCCGGTCACGTCCTGGCATCTGACCAAGAAACCGGCTTTGGTCTTGTCCAGGCGCTGGGCCGTTTGAATGTCCCGCCGATCGATCTTGGGATCGGACTGCGTGTCGGCGCGGGCGATCGCGCGATCATGGCCGCCGAGGGCGGTCGCCGTCATGCCATCGCCGCGAGGGTCGTCGCCCGGCAGGAATTTGCAGGTTATTGGGAATACGTGCTCGACCACGCAATCTTTACCGCACCCGCCCACCCCTTTTGGGGGGGTGCCGGCCTGATCGGCGCCGACGGCCGGCTCATCGGGATCGGCTCGCTTCATGTGCAGAATGCGAACGGCCGCGAACTTCGCCGTGATGTCAACATGGTGGTGCCGATCGACCTGTTGCCGCCGATCCTCGACGACATGCTGACTTACGGTCGTCCGAACCGACCCGCTCGTCCCTGGCTTGGCCTACATGCCCAGGAGGTGGAGGACGTGATCGTCGTCGCACATCTCGACGAGCGTGGCCCCGCGAACAAGGCTGGACTGCGCCCCGGTGACCGCATCCTCGCCGTGCGCGAGGACCCGGTAGCGAGCCTCGCCGGCTTGTGGCGCAAGGTCTGGGCGGGCGGTCCAGCCGGAAGTGAGGTCGTGCTACAAATCGGCCGCGATAACCAAACCTTGACGGTCCGTGTTTTATCGGTCGACCGGACCCAGTTCCACAAAGCGCCAAAGCTGCACTAATAGAATACCGGATATGAGTCCCGCGACCGGTTAGCGTTTTAGGCGGCGCGCCCGAGACCCGACAAAATGCTATCGCGCGCGGTCAGCGAGCGAGCGACGAGGAGAGGAACCGCGCCGAAAAGGGCATCTTCTCAGTGCGCAGGGCCGAGCTGGCTCGAACCAGAAGAACCAGCGTCCGGAACTATGTGCGGCTCTTTAACACGCGGCTGCGCGACGGGGAGTCAATGCGCGTTTATCCGCTGTCGAACCGGACCGAGCACGATGTCTGGGAATACCTCGCAGCAGAGGAAATCGACGTCGTGCCGCTCTATTTCGCCGCGGTGCGGGCCGGTGGTCAGACGCGGTGGGGTTTAGATCGTGGTCGACGACGAGCGTCTGCCGCTGAAGCACGGCGAGCGCCCGGAAATGCGAGTGAGGTTCCGCACTCTGGGATGTTATCCGCTGATGGGAACGATCGAGTTTGGGGCGGCAAATGCCTGCCGAGATCGTCGCCGAATTGCGCGACACGCGGCAGTCGGAGCGACCCGCCTGACCGATCGATAGCGATGAGGAGGCCACGATGAAACGCAAGAAACGCGAGGGCTATTTTTGATGGCGGGAGACGTCGGCGTTCCACGGCGGCGCGACAAGAATCTGCTGCGCTTTCTGACCTGCGGATCGGTCGATGACGGCAAGTCGACCCTGATCGGCCGGCTACTCTACGATTGCGCGCTGATCTTTGACGACCAGCTGGCGGCACTGGAGTGGGAATCTCGGCGGTTTGGCACCGCGGGGGACGACATCGATTTTTCGCTGCTGCTAGACGGACTGGAGGATGAGCGGCAGCAGCGCATAACCATCGATGTTGCCTATCGGTTTTTCGCGACACCGGAACGTGCCTTTATCGTCGCCGATACGCCCGGCCATGAGCAATACACGCGCAACATGGCGACCGGTGCGTCGACCTCTGAACTCGCCGTGATCCTGGTAGACGCGCGCAAGGGGGTGCTACCACAGACCAAGCGGCACGCCTTCATTTGCTCGCTCCTTGGAATTCGGCAGATCGTGCTGGCCGTCAACAAAATGGATCTCGTCGGTTTCGAGGAACACTCTTTCGATGAGATCGCCACTCGGTTTTCGACCTTTGCCGGGGGCCTGGACAGCGCCTCCATCCGGGCGATCCCGCTCGCGGCGAGATTTGGCGACAACGTCACCGCCCGATCGGCTCGGACCCCGTGGTATGCCGGGCCGACCCTGCTTGAACATCTTCATTCCGTGAACGTTTCCGACGGCGGCAGCGAGATGCCGTTCCGCTTTCCGGTGCAATGGGTAAACCGGCCCAATGGCGAATTCCGTGGTTATAGCGGGACCATTGCCTCGGGCACGATCGCGCCGGGCGATGAAGTGCTGATCGCCGGCTCGGGGCGCCGCGCCCGGGTAAAAGAGATCGTCACCTTCGACGGCGGGCTCGATCGCGCATTTGCCGGCGACGCGATCACTTTGACCTTGGAGAGCGAGACCGACATCGCGCGCGGCGATCTTCTCGCTGACCCCGGCGCCCCGCCCGAATTTGTCGACCAGTTTGCCGCTCATGTGATTTGGCTGAGCGAACACCCGCTCGTCCCCGGCCGGTCGTACTTGTTGAAGAACGGTGCGCGCACGGTGCCGGCTACGGTGACTGCCCTCAAGCACCGCATCGACGTCGATACGCTGGCGCATCTGGCTGAGCGGACTCTGGAGCTGAACGAGATCGGGTTCTGCAACCTCTCCACGGCTGCCGCGGTGGCCTTTGATCCCTTTGAGGTCAACCGTAATACCGGCGCTTTCATCTTGATCGACCGATTCACCAACCAGACCGCCGGGGCCGGAATGATCGCCTTTGGCCTGCGGCGGGCCAGCAACCTGCACTGGCAGACTCTAACTGTCGGACGTGAACAGCGAGCAGCGTTAAAAGAGCAGCGCGCGGCGGTGCTGTGGTTCACCGGGCTTTCCGGAGCCGGCAAATCGACGATTGCCGATCTCGCCGAGAAGAAGCTGCTGGCGTGTGGCCGGCATACGATGCTGCTCGATGGCGACAACGTGCGGCACGGGCTCAACCGTGATCTCGGGTTCACCGATGTCGACCGAGTCGAAAACATCCGACGCGTCGGCGAAGTCGCCAAGCTGATGACCGAGGCCGGGCTGATCGTCCTCTGCTCCTTCATCTCGCCGTTTCGCGCCGAACGGCGCATGGTGCGGGAGTTGACTCATCCGACCGCTTTTATCGAGATTTTTGTCGACACCCCGCTCGACGAATGCATCCGGCGCGATCCGAAGGGCCTTTATGCCAAGGCCAAGGCTGGGCGGCTCGAACATTTCACGGGTCTCGACTCGCCCTACGAGGCGCCCGAGGCGCCGGAACTGCGCGTGACGACGGTGGCGACCACGCCCGAGAGTGTCGTCGACCATGTGCTCGACGAACTGCGGCGCCGCGACATTATCTGAAGGACAACCCCTCTCCGCCCTAGCAGCAGCTTACGGTGCGGCCGACTAAAGACACGGGCAGATTGTCGCCGGCGGCTGCTCTCGATAGCCTAACTCATCGAACATCATGATCGCCGAGCTGATTTCGCCGCGCTGCACGAGCCGCTGAACCTACCGTCAGTGCGAAAGCTGCTTGACCCCCTTTTTACAGCCGAGGATGCAGAGGCATGCCAGGCGTGACCACTCCGCTTTTTCCCGATGCTCGCATGCGGTGACATCTGCTTGGCAAGAGGTTATCGTCTCCCCGATTGCCGGGAACCGCTCAGGCCGCACGACACCTCAACCAGAAAGGAACATGGATGCTCGATGTCCACTTTTGGCCGACGCCAAACGGCAAGAAAGTCACGATTCTGCTCGAAGAACTCGGGCTCGACTACGAGATTGTCCCCTGCAATATCGGACGGGGCGATCAATTCAAGCCGGACTTTCTGAATATCAATCCGAATCATCGCATGCCGGTGTTGGTCGACAATGCGCCGAAGGGCGGCGGTGCGCCGATCAGCGTATTCGAGTCGGGTGCGATCATGATGTACCTAGGGGAAAAAGAGGGCCGTTTCTTCCCGCAGGACATGCGTGGGAAATACGAGGTCACCCAGTGGGTCATGTGGCAAATGGCCAATCAGGGCCCGAAACTCGGCGAATGCGGCCATTTTCGCCGTGCCGGCCCTGAGGCGGGCGATCTGACCTATGCGATCCGTCGCTTTACCGACGAGGCGAACCGCCTCTACGGCGTCATGAACAATCGGCTTTACGACCGTCGTTATTTGGCCGGCGACGAGTACACGATCGCCGATATGATCTCCTATCCGTGGACGGTCAACGCCGAGGCCCAGGGGCAGGACATCAACGAGTTCAAATATTTCAAGCGGTGGTTCGAAGAGATCGGCAGTCGTCCGGCGGTCAAGCGCGGCATGGAGGCCGGCAACAACCTGCGGGTCGACCCAAATACCTTGACGGCCGAGCAGCGGGCGCAGATGCGCAAGATCATGTACAATCAGCGCGCGATCCCCGCCCCGGCGTAATCAAATCGCCCTTCACCCGCCGCTCGAGACATTTTATACCGCAGCTTCTGAATCTCTCGGTCGCGGTCCAGGTCGGTGGTCTCGCCATCGCCAAGCCGTTGCGGCTGTGGGTTAACGACGGGCTGACCGCGATCTTCTTCATGCTCGTCGGGGCTCGAGGTCAAGCGCGCAGTCGTCGAGGGTGAGCTGTCGAGCGTGTCGAATGTCGCATTGCCGGTGATCGGGCATTGGGCGGTATGGCGGGCCCGGCACTCGTCTACCTCGCCTGCAACTGGAACGACACTGAGGCGTTGCGGGGTTGGGCCATCCCGACTGCGACAGATATTTGCCTTCGCGCTCGGCATATTGGCACTGCTGGGTCCGCGGGCACCGCCTTCGTTGAAGATATTTCTGCTGGCCCTGGCGATCATCGACTACTTCGGCGCAATCGTCATTATTGCGGTGTTCTACACCGCGGAACTGTCGCTAATCGCACTGATCTTGGCAGGCGTCGGTGCGGCTGCCCTCGTGGCGCTCAATCTGTCTGGCACGTCCCATCGAGCAACCTACATGCTGGTCGGAATGAGCATCTGGGTCTGTGTTCTGAAATCCGGCACCCACGCCACCCTCGCAGGTGTCGTCGATTTGCGGTTATCTTGTCTTGCCGGGCGCTTCATCCAGGCGCTCGACGATCATCGCCCATTCGAGGGGTCCTCAACGGAAGGCTGCGGGCTCGAGCGGGCGGCCCATTTGACTTAGACCCATGCCAAGGGGATATGTTCTTCCGATGGAAGAGATCTATTGCTTTGCCGGCAACCCGCTCGACCGCGTCAGCGAGCGCCGGCGTGACGCCGGCTGGATTGCCTCTTTGCTCGAAGAGCCGGCGACTCGCTTGATCCCGCTCAGGGATCTGAAGCCGTCGATCCGCAATGGCGGCGAAATGGCGCTCGACTGGCAGCCGGTCGCTCCGTGGCGGGAGGTGATCGCGGCGGGGGCTACCCTCGCTCTCCTCGGCATCGCCGAAGGGCGCGCTTATTTCGCACTCGACGCGACCGGCGCCGACTTGGCGCCCGACCCAGCAACCGAGAACATCGATGTCCGCACCCTGGCCCCGCTGATCGCCGGGGGCGAGGCCGCCATCCTGGCCGAGGCTCGCTCTGTCGTCGACTGGCACGCACGGCACCGGTATTGCGCGCAATGCGGGACGCCGAGCGAAGTAGCAGCCGGCGGCTGGACGCGGCACTGCCCAAGTTGCAAGGCGCATCATTTCCCGCGTGTCGACCCGGTCGTCATCATGCTCGCGGTCAGGGGCGAGCATGCATTGCTGGGCCGCGGCCGCCGCCGCCCCGGTGCCCGCTTCTCCTGCCTTGCCGGGTTCATGGAACCGGGTGAGACGTTGGAAGACGCGGTGCGGCGCGAGGTCCGCGAGGAATCCGGTATCCGCTGCGGGCGCGTGTGCTACCTCGCCTCACAGCCCTGGCCATTCCCGTCGACCCTGATGATGGGCTTCCTCGCCGAGGCCCTGACCGAGGAGATCACGGTCGATCCCGAGGAGCTCGTCGAGGCCCGTTGGTTCGCCCGCGACGAGATCCGCGACATGGTCGCGCGCGCCGCGGTCGGCGATCCGGACCCGGCGACGACGGTGCCATCGCTGCCCGGGCCGGTCGCGATCGCGCATCAGATCTGCCGCCGCTGGGCCAATGGCGTCGATAGTGTCTAGCTGCGGCGCCCAGGGCCGAAACAAAGGGACGGGCCGTGACGGACGAAAAGCCGTTTCGTCTCGAAGAAGCAACGATCGACGAGCTGCATGAGGCGATTAAAGCCGGTCAGGTGACCTGCGTCGCCGTGGTTCAGCACTATGTCGAGCGCTCGCGGGCCTATAACGGGGTTGCGAGCCTGCTGGTCACCGATGACGGGGCTCCAGTTCCGGAAGCAACCGGGACGGTTCGCGCGACGGCGCCGCTGCGCTTCCCGACCGAGACGGTCCCGGCCTCGGCGA
>DASQCY010000641.1:0-4546 GCA_035634495.1 Allostellaceae bacterium | reverse complement strand
GCCAAATCGGTGGTGAATGAAAGCCGTCCCGCGGCCACATTGGCCGCCACCAGCGCCGCCAGCCCCGGCTCGTAAATCGGCATCTCGCCGCGCCGCAAGCCCGCGATCTTCGCCGCATCCTGGTCGACGCAACTCACCGATACGCCAAACTCGGAAAAACACGCCCCCGAAACCAATCCGACATAGCCGGTTCCGATCATCGCGATCCGCATCGGATTTATTTCCCTCGGAAGAGCTGCTAGTCAGACGTAAAGCGGCCGTTAGCTCGATAATGTGCCACGCAGTACGAGCAACGACCTCTCTCCTAATTCATTAGCGCATGAGGCGTCGTGACACAAGCCGGCATTAGCTGGACACATCTCTCGGTTGCGCTTATCTTCTCGCATTGCTGTGGTTTCTTTACCTTTCTCAGCCAATGTGTCATTTGCCCGTTCGCTCGCCTTATGAGCCTTGTTGAGGAGTCGCGTTTGACGGCGAACCAGCATACGACGATTCGGGCGCGAGCCCCATTACGGCTAGGGCTCGCCGGCGGGGGTACCGATCTTTCCCCGTATTGCGATCAATTCGGCGGTGCAGTGCTGAATACGACGATCGACCGCTTCGCTTATGCATTCATCAGCCCGCGCGACGACGGGAAGGTCGTGTTCCGCGCCAAGGATCTGGGGCGAGAGGAGGCGCTTGAGGCTGCTTCGGAGCTACCACAGGCAAGTTTGGCGCTGCATCGCGGGGTCTACGAGCGATTGGTGCGGGACCATAACGCAGGAAGAGCGATTTGCGCGACGATCACCACCACCGTCGACGCGCCCATGGGCTCGGGTCTTGGCTCGTCTTCGGCACTGGTCGTCGCGTTGGTCGACGCTTTTCGGGTGCTCCTGGGCGCACCGCTTGGTCAGTACGACGTTGCTCACCTTGCCTTCGAGATCGAGCGCCTCGATCTCGGGTTGCCTGGCGGTAAGCAGGACCAATATGCCGCAGCTTTCGGCGGCACCAATTTCATCGAGTTCCTTGCCAAAGATCGAGTGATCGTCAACCCATTGCGGGTCTCCGACAGCGCTAGAAATGAATTCGAGTCATCGCTCGTGATTTGCTTCTCCGGGCGTTCACGCGATGCGACGGCGATCATCGAGCAGCAGACGGCGGGCATCGTCGATCACAGCGCACCCGCGATCGCGGCGATGGATCGCCTGAAGGCCGATGCCATCGAGATGAAGAATGCGCTGCTCGCCGGCGATATTCACGCGATGGCTCAGATCCTCGACGATTCCTGGAAGGCGAAGAAATTGACCGCTCCGGGGATTTCCACCGACAGCATCGACCGGCTCTATGAGGTTGCGGTCGCCAACGGCGCGCTTGCCGGAAAGGTCTCAGGCGCTGGCGGCGGCGGTTTTGTGATGTTCCTGGTACATCCAGAAGATCGCCTGGGGCTGCTAGACGCACTCAATGCTACCGGCGGTATTGCAGGGCCGGTCAAAATCGCGGACCGTGGGTGCGAAACATGGCAGGTGCTGCGTTGACGGCCATCCTGGATTACCTGGTTCGATCTCGCGATACGCTGCAGGCGGCAATCGACGACCCGACATTCGTGGCCGTGATCCAGGACATCGTCGAGGTTACAGCGATCGCCATCGGCAACGGACGCAAGCTGCTTCTCGCCGGCAATGGCGGTAGTGCGGCGGACGCCCAGCACCTCGCGGGGGAGTTTATCGGGCGCCTAAATTACGATCGGGTCCCAGCCGCGGCGATGGCGCTGACGACCGATACCTCGGTGCTGACCGGCGTCGCCAACGACTATGGCTACGAAAGGCTGTTTGAGCGGCAGATCCTCGGCCTTGGCTGTGCCGGCGACGTCTTTATCGCGATCTCCACATCGGGGCGCTCGCCGAACATCTTGCTAGCGATCGATGCCGCGCGGCGCAAGCAGCTCGCCGTCGTCGGCTTCACCGGCAGGACGGGCGGGGAGATGGCCTCCCGCTGTGATTTGTGCCTGCACGCACCATCCGACTCGACGCAGCTAATTCAGCAGATACACATTACCGCCGGGCATATCATCTGCGGCCTCGTCGAGGAGCGCCTGTTTCCCCCGGGGTGACTTGAGCCGGCTCAAGGCTTGAGGACCGCGTATGATTCGACAGGCGGTCATCTTGTGCGGTGGTCTCGGGAGCCGGCTCGGTGCGTTGGCGACAGACACGCCAAAGCCACTACTACTGGTCGGCGGGATTCCCTTTCTCGATGTGCTGCTGTTCGAGCTGGCCCGCCATAGCGTGACGCGGGTCTTGCTGCTCGCCGGATTCGCGGCCCAACGCATTGTCGAATACGCGGTGTCGACCCCACTAAAGGCGCGGTTCGGCCTGGAGATTGAGGTGTCGATCGAGCCGCAGCGCGCCGGCACCGGGGGCGCGGTCTGGCATGCGCGCGACCGTCTCGATGACCGTTTCTTTCTGCTCAACGGCGACTCGTGGTTCGATATCAATCTTCTCGAACTTGCCAGCCGCGTCATCTGCGAGCCATCGGCAATGGGCGCAATTGCCGTCAGACTGCTGCCGGATGCTTCCCGTTATGGGGTGGTCGAAATTGACAACGGTCGACTTTCCCGATTTCGCGGACGCCCTGAGCGTTCGGGAAGTGGGCTGGTGAGCGGCGGCGTCTATGTGTTCCAGAGTTCTTTGACCGACTGGCTCAGTCGCTGCTGTTCGCTCGAGGAAGACGTCTTCCCATTGCTTGCCCGTGCCGAAAAGCTGCTGGCGATGCCGTTCGAAAGCTATTTCATCGATATCGGCGTTCCGGACGCGTTCGCCCGCGCGCAGCACGAAGTTCCACGCCAACGTCGGCGCCCAGCCGTCTTTCTCGACCGTGACGGAGTGCTCAATCATGATGACGGCTATATCGGCTCATATGCGCGTTTTCGCTGGATCGAGGGTGCCAAGGCGGCCGTCAAATTACTCAACGACTCCGGACTCTTCGTGTTCGTCGTGACCAACCAAGCTGGAGTCGCCCGCGGGTTCTACAGGGAGGATGATGTGCGCGCGCTCCATGCGCAGCTCGCGGCGGAACTCGCACGGTCGGGAGCCCATTTCGACGACATCCGCTATTGCCCGTTTCACCCCGATGGCGTACTTCCCGAGTATCGTCGCACCAGCGACTGGCGCAAACCCGCACCGGGGATGATTCTGGATCTCTTCCGTTGCTGGCCTGTCGACGCCGAAGCGAGTTTTCTGATTGGCGACCGAGAAACGGACTGCGCAGCCGCCGGCAACGCCGGGATCGAGAGCCATCTGTTCCGCGGCGGCGACCTTTTCCGGTTTGTCTCGAAGCTGTTAGCAACTCCCGCTCGGACACGCTCCGCTTGAGCCTGCTACGCCCCTGCTGCTGCGCAATTCGTTGCCTCTCCGCTCTAGCTTTGCAGCGAGCAAAGGACTAGACTCAACCTTTGCTTGCAAAATGGTTAATCAATGGTCGCAAGGGTTCGGACCGTGGCGTTTCACGGCGTCGAGGTCATCGAGGTCGAGACTCAGGTGACGATTGTCTCCGGACTGCCGGCCTTCACTGTGGTCGGGTTGCCCGACAAGGCGGTCGCCGAGTCGCGCGAACGGGTGCGCGCCGCACTCACCGCACTCGGCTTGGCGCTACCGCCGAAACGGATCACCGTCAACCTTGCTCCGGCCGATGTCGCCAAGGAAGGCAGCCACTTCGACCTGCCGATCGCGTTGGGCCTGTTGGCAGCGATGGACGTGCTGCCGGCCGACGAGCTCGTCTCTTACACGGTTCTCGGGGAATTGGCGCTCGACGGGTCGTTGACGAGCGTCGCCGGGGTGCTGCTGGCTGCACTGGCCGCGGCAACCCGCGGCGGCGGCGTCATCTGCCCCGCCGCGTGCGGTGGCGAGGCGGCCTGGGCGGGCGAGGTCGAAATCATTGCCGCGCCGAATCTGTTGGCCATCGTCAACCACGTAAGGGGAACTCAGCTGCTGCCTCCGCCCGAGGCGCGTCTTGCCGCTTCGCGGTCGGCCGGGTTCGACCTTCGGGACGTGAAGGGGCAGGAAAGCGCTAAGCGTGCGCTCGAGATCGCCGCCGCGGGAGGGCATAATCTGTTGATGATCGGCCCACCGGGGGCGGGCAAGTCGATGCTAGCAGCGCGGCTTCCGGGTATTCTGCCGCCGCTCGAACCCGGCGAGGCCCTCGAGCTCGGCATGATCCAGTCGGTCGCGGGCGGATTGCGCAGCGGTGAGTTGACCCGCGAGCGACCGTTCCGCGATCCGCATCATTCTGCCTCGCTGCCGGCGCTGGTCGGCGGTGGGCCGCGCGCGCGCCCAGGAGAAATTTCACTCGCGCATCAGGGCGTCCTGTTTCTCGACGAACTGCCTGAGTTCAACCGCGCGGCACTCGAAGCGCTGCGTCAGCCGCTCGAGACCGGCCGCGTCAGCATCGCCCGCGCCCAGGGGCACGTCACCTACCCGGCGCGGTTCCAGCTGGTCGCGGCGATGAACCCGTGCCGCTGCGGTCATTTCGCCGAATCAGCCTGCGGCCGGGCACCGCGCTGCGCAGAAGATTA
>DASQCY010000640.1:0-4196 GCA_035634495.1 Allostellaceae bacterium | reverse complement strand
GCTCTATTGGCTATCGTCATAGCGTTCCTATTCGAATTGCTCGATATCGGCGTGAACGATCTGGCTTCTCGCTCCGCCGCCGCGATCCCACTGATGTATGCGACCGACCTCTTGCCCTTCATTCTCGGGTTTGGAATTCTCCTGCGCGGGAACATAAGACTCGGCTTCCAGGGGCCCAGGGTGGCTGCCGTTAACATCCCGTGACGACAAGTAGGCGGTTGTCGGTGCAACTTGCGAAGACCCTGTCCTCCTACATCGCCCGCCAATTTTTCGCGTGGTTCTGCGGCGTCTTCATGGCGATGGTGATCGTTACCTTTCTGCTTGACTACATCGAGCTGATCCGCCGCAGCGCCACAAGAATTCAGGTCACATTATGGGTGCTGCTCGAGATGGCAGCGTTGAAACTGCCCCATACCGCACAAGAAGTGCTGCCCTTCGCGATCCTGTTCGGAACGATGCTCGCCTTCTGGCGACTGACCCGCAACCACGAGCTTGTCATCGCCCGAGCAGCGGGTGTTTCCGTGTGGCAATTCCTGACGCCCGCCCTGCTCGTGGCGTTGCTCGTTGGTGTCATCGCCGTGACGGTATTCAACCCGATGGCTTCCCTAATGGAGGCCGCTTACGAGAAGTTGGAAAGTCGTATCCTACGCCAAGGTTCCGATCAGCTGTCGCTCTCCGACGCGGGGCTGTGGCTGCGGCAAAGTGACCAGGCCGGCAACCAGATCATCATTCACGCCGAGAAGCTCGCTTCGGGCGACTTGATCCTTGATACCGTAACCCTGTTTTTCTTCAATGATCTGATGCGCTTCACTTCGCGCATCGACGGACAAACCGCAAAGCTCGAAACGGGGGATTGGCTGATCGAGAACGGAACGCGCTGGCTGCCGAACGAGCCGGCCGAACCCTTCACCGAGTTGCGTCTGCCGACGACGCTGACGCCGCGCAAAATCGAGGAGAGCTTCGCCTCTCCGGATACGATGTCGTTCTGGGATTTGCCGGGCTTCATAACTTTGCTCGAGCAATCGGGGTTTCCGGCGCAGCGCCATCGGCTGCATTTCAACGTTCTGCTCGCTCGCCCGTTTCTACTGTGTGCGATGGTCCTCGTCGCCGCAACTTTCAGTCTGCGTATGCAGCGGCGCGGTGGTGCAACCTTGATGATCGTCGGCGGTGTGGTCAGCGGATTTCTGCTTTACTTTTTGTCGGACGTCGTCTTCGCGTTTGGGCTTTCCGCCAAGGTACCAGTGACCCTCGCCGCCTGGACCCCAACCGGGGTGGCCCTGATCTTTGGTGCTTCGATGCTGCTTCATCTCGAAGACGGTTGATGGCGCATCGGGGGAGCTTGGTTTGGCGGCGGCTGTTCCCCGGGATCGTCGGTGCGCTTTGGGGCGTTCTCGTCGCTGGTGCAGCTCTTCCCGCCGCGGCTCAATTAAGCCTGGGCGGCGGTTCGAAGCAGGATCAGAACGCGCCGATCGTCTTCCGCGCCGACGAGGTTGAATATGACGAACAGCTCGCGCTGACCGTCGCGCGGGGACACGTCGAGATCTCACAGAACGGGCAGGTTCTGCTCGCCGACACGGTATCCTACAACCAGCGCACCGACACCGTAACGGCGTCCGGTAATGTCAGCTTCTCGCAGCCGACCGGCGAGATCGTCTTTGCCGATTTCATGGAGCTGCGCGATGCGATGAACGAAGGCTTTGCCAAAAACGTGCGGATGCTGCTCGCCGACCGTTCACGGCTCGCGGCCAACACCGCGCGCCGCACGAACGGCAACCGCACCGAGCTGCGGCGGGGCGTCTACTCTCCGTGCGACCTTTGCAAAAATGATCCGAGCGCGCCGCCAGTGTGGCAGCTCAAGGCGCGCGAAATCGACCATGACAAGGAGCTACAGCTGATCGAATTTCGCGATACCACGATGGAGATCGACGGCTGGCCCGTCTTCTATTCGCCCTACCTTTCCGCCCCGGATCCCTCGGTAAAGCGGGCAAGCGGGTTCCTTATGCCCTCGGTAGGTGGCTCTAACACACTCGGCGCCAATGTCACGCTTCCCTATTACTGGGTGCTCGGACCGGACAAGGATCTGACTCTCACGCCGCGCTTTATGACCCAAGCGGGCGTGCTGCTCACTGCCGACTACCGCGAGCGCTTCGGCAACGGAAGCCTTGACGCTCTCGCCAGCGTCAATCACAGCAATGTCGGCTCTGGTAGTAGCTCGTCCAACGAGGGAGAGCAATGGCGCGGACAAATCAACGCGCACAGCGTGTTCGACCTCGACGAGACCTATCGGACCGGTCTCGATGTGCAACGCGTCTCGGATCAGACCTTCTTGACCCGCTTCGGCTTCGGCAACCCGCTGCTGAATGCGATGACCAGCCGCGGGTATCTCGAGGGCTTCGAGGAGCGCGCGTCGACCGACATCAACACCTACGCTTTCCAACCGCTGCTGCCCGGCATCGGCGATTCGACCCAGCCTATCGTCCTGCCGGTCGCCAATCGCAATTGGCAAAGTCAGCCCGACGCACTCGGTGGAAGATGGAATTTCAACGCCAATCTTCTCGACATCGTCCGCGAAGTGGGTACCCAAACCCGACGACTGTCGCTCGGTTCAGAATGGAACCGAACCTTTCGCGATGGGTTCGGAGGGCAGTACAATTTCTCGGCAGGCCTGCGCGGTGATGGCTACTGGATCAACAATCTGAGCCCTGTCTCGAACCCTGATCTGCCGTCGGCTTTCTTCTCGGTCGATAAGCAGCCAGCGGCAGCGCCGACCGCTACCAATTTCACTACCGGCCGGGCCTTTCCGCAAGTCGGCCTCGTGTGGCGCTATCCGCTGGTCCACCGCGGGGAGGAGCTAACGGAACTGATCGAGCCGATTGCCGGCGGCTTCGTCGGCCCGTCCAGCGGCAACCGGCGAAACATTCCGGACGAGGACAGCCTCTCCTTCAGCCTCAGTGACACCGACTTGTTCCGCCGCGATCGTCTCGCGGGATACGATATCCTCGACACCGGCCAACGGGTCGATTACGGGACCAGGCTCGGGCTCTACGACAAGGACGGCGGCAGCTATCGGCTGCTGATCGGCCAGAGTTACCGCGCCCAGCCCAATCTGTTCTTGCCACCGGGCTCAGGAGCCGAAAACCGGCTCTCGGATGTCGTTGGGCGAGTGGTGCTATCGCCCGTTTCATATCTCGATTTGATCTATCGCTTTCGTTTTGACACCACCCCGTTCGCCAATCGCGTGCAGCAGGTCGGAGTGAGCGGCGGACCGTCGAGCCTGCGCGTCGCCAGCTCGTTCGTCTACCTTCCGCCGCAGCTGCAAAGCCAGGTCGTAACAAACCCCACCCCTGGCCAGAACGTCCTCTACGGCAAACGCGAACAGTTGAATTTCAGCGCGACCGCGAAGCTCACGCACTATTGGTCGCTGCAGGCCACCCAGACGATCAACCTGACCAGCAGCACCACCTTGGTCAACGGCGTGGCGACTCCGTCAGCCTCGAGCGCTAGCCTCTATGCTTCCTTGTCGGCGATCTATCAGGACGAATGCATGGCCTTTATCGGCTCGGTCAGCCAATCGGGGATCCGCAACGGCGATGTCACCCCTGGAGTGGCGGTACTGTTCAGCGTCGTGTTCAAGAACCTCGGCGAGATCGGCGGCACCGTCGCAGAGCTTGGCACGAACATCCTGCCATGATAAACAGGACCGCGTCGCTGTCTCCTCGTCGGTTACAAAAGGCGATCGCCCCCCTTTCTTGGCAGCCGACGCAAACTCTGAGGTGGAGCGGGTAGTCTCAACCCAAATTCCCTCCTTTACCGCAAAATGACGGTACTGAATCCGGGCTCAGAATCGGCCAAAACGTTTGCAAAATGGTACTTCGTATCGATCACTTAGAGATCGAATTCCCTATATGAGGTGGAGTGGCCCCGAAAGTGAGACATGGAAAATGGGGACAGTTTTCTGAGAGGAGAACTGGATGCCCAGGAAAGCCCGTACCTTCAGCCGCGAGTTCAAGGTTTCCGTAATCCGCCGGATGGTGGCGGCAAGAACGTGCGCGCGGGAGCCGCAGGTCCGTCGAAAGGACTTGTAGGTTTGGCGGGACGGGTTCCGAGCAGGCGGGGCTGAGGCGCTGCGCGGCCGGGGGTGGTCGCGAAAGAGGGGCCTGGAGACGCATCTCGATGTCGGCTTGGCCTGGCCGCCC
>DASQCY010000639.1:0-1646 GCA_035634495.1 Allostellaceae bacterium | reverse complement strand
ACCGGCAGAAAATCAGGGGCCTGGCGGCTCGCCCGCTCGTGAGCAAGAACGATCTTCAGCCGCTCGCGCGCGATCACCGCGCTGGTCCGGCGCTCCGGGAAGAGAAGATTGAGGAGACGCATCAGGCTCTGCCGAACAGGGCGCGGAAGAAGCTTCGACGCTCGGGCTGCAGAAAGCGCAGCTCGCGCTGTTCGCCGAGGAAACGGGCGACCGCGTCGTGATACGCACGGCCGGCCGGGCTTTCCTCGTCGAACACGACCGGGGTCCCGGTGTTCGAAGCACGCAACACCGACTCCGATTCGGGGATGACCCCCAGCAGCGGGATCGACAGGATCTCCTTGACGTCCTCGACGGTCAGCATCTCGCCCTTGCGGACGCGCTCCGGCGAATAGCGCGCCAACAGCAGGTGGACGGCGACCGGCTCCAGATTGAATTCGGCGCGACGCGATTTCGAGGCGAGCAGACCGATGATCCGGTCGCTGTCACGCACCGAGGAGACCTCGGGGTTGGTAACGATGATCGCGCTATCGGCGAAATACATTGCCGTGAGCGCGCCATGCTCGATCCCGGCCGGGCTGTCGCAGACGATGTAATCGAAGCTATCTTTCAGCTCCCCGAGCACCCGCTCGACTCCGTCGCGCTTCAACGCGTCCTTGTCGCGCGTCTGCGAGGTCGGGAAGATGTAGAGGTTGTCGTTGCGCTTGTCCTTGATCAGCGCTTGATTGAGCTTGGCATCGCCGTTGATCACATTGATAAAATCGAAGACGACGCGGCGCTCGCACCCCATGATCAGATCGAGGTTGCGCAACCCGACATCGAAATCGATGACGACCGTCCGGTGCCCGCGCAATGCCAATCCGGAAGCGAAGGCGGCGGCGGAGGTCGTCTTGCCGACACCTCCCTTCCCGGAAGTGAGCACGATTACTTTGCCTGCCAAAAAGACCTCCTCTTTCCGCCGGCAGACGATGACCCGATCGGCCCGTTACCGGTCCCGCCGCGCGGCGCCGTCGCGATGATGAGCGTCAATTTCGCGTGACGGTCAACCGCCCATCGACGAGCGCGATCTGCACCGGGAAACCTTGTTGCTCCGGCGGCAGCTGCTCGCTGACGAGATAGTGACCAGCAATGCTGACGAGCTCGGCCTCGAGCCGACTGCAGAAGATTCGCGCATCGACGTCGCCGGCGGCGCCGGCGAGGGCGCGGCCGCGGAGCGCGCCATAAACGTGGATATTGCCGTCGGCAATGATTTCCGCCCCCGGGCTGACCGCAGCGGTGACGACGAGATCGGCGCCGCGCGCATAGATTTGGGTACCCGAGCGAACCGGCTGAGTCACCAGCCGGGTCTTCGCTGCAGCCGAGGGCAATGATGACGCGGTTCGGGTGGGCTCGCGCGGCGGGCTCCGACTCGGCTGCGGCGCGTTCGGCGCGAAGCTCGCAAGTCCTGCGCCGGCGGCGGTCTGGAGCTGGACCGGCGACGCATTCTGCACGCCGATCAGGCTCAGCGTGTGGCGGCGCAGGATCTCTCTTGCCTCGACAAATTCCGATTCATGGGTGAACTCGGCCGCTGCCTTCAGGTCGAGCACCACTGGTGCGTTCAGAAAAAACCGCGGACTGCGGCGGATCTGCTCGGCAAGCTCGGGCTCGAA
>DASQCY010000638.1:0-1877 GCA_035634495.1 Allostellaceae bacterium | reverse complement strand
CGTGACAAACACCCAGCCATCGACGGCGGTCGCGTGGCTAAAGGGCGCGACGGGAGCCGGCGCACCGGGGACCATCAGACACTCGATCATTACGACCCCTCTCAGAGGCTGATCGGAAGTGGGCCGCTTATTGACGCCCTTGCTAACCTTAAAAGCAACCGTCGCCCCACCATAGCCTCCGACATCTGGAGATTAGCCTGCCGACCGTGGATTAAACACCGCCGAGGGAAGGCACGGGATCGACCTACGTCTTCATCTCATACGATCTCTCGGTGGTGGATCGGTTCGGCGATTGGGTAGCGATCATCTATCTCGCATCTATATCGGGCGCATCGTCGAGCTGAGACCGATCCGAAAGATCTTTTCCTCGCCGCGGCACTCCTACAGGCGCGCCTTGCTGGTGGCGGTCCCGCGCCTGGTCCTCGAGCCGGGGCGCGGCCGCGTGACGAACTATGGCGGAATTTGATCACGTCCAACATATTGCCGGTGCGGTGGTAGGCGACTAGCATCTGATCTCCGAGCCACGCCGCTCGATGGGATCATTCGTCATGGCCACGAACAGCCTCGACGCGGTCATCCAGGATTTGGTGATCGCCAACCGCATTCTCGCGAAGGAGGACGTGGTCGACGCCTATGGTCATGTCAGCATGCGACACCCGGACAATTCGAGCCATTTTCTGATCGCTCGTTCGGTAGCCCCGGAACTGGTCACCGCCGATGACATCGTCGAGCTCGATCTCGACGGGCAGCCGGTGCACGACGAGAAACGCACGCTCTATCTCGAGCGCTTCATTCACGCGGCGATCTTCGAGGCACGGCCCGAAGTCATGGCGGTGGTGCACGCGCATGCCGAAGACACGCTGCCCTTCGGCGTCGCCGATGCGACGAAGCTGCAGCCGGTGATCCACTCGGGAAGCTTTATCGGAGCCGAGGTGCCGGTCTGGGACATCGCCGACAATTTCGGCGACACCAACCTGCTCGTCACCAATATGGAACAGGGCCGCGATCTCGCCAAATGCCTGGGCGGCAACAACGTGGCCCTGATGCGTGGCCACGGCTTCGCCTCGGCCGGGCGATCGCTGATCGAGGTCGTGCGGATGTCCGTTTATCTGCCGCGCAACGCCCGCGCGCTGCTGCGGGCGCGGCAGCTCGGCGGCAGCATCAAGTACCTCTCGCAGGGTGAGATCGATGCCCGCAACCGCGGCTACAGCCCCTATTCGACCGAGACCTGGCGCGCCTGGGAATATTGGGCGAACAAGGCCGGTTGCGGCCATATGCTGACCCGCCCCGGCGACTGACCTGGGATCGACTGGCGCAGTTATACAACTCGGAACGATGTGAGAAGGAGCGATCTCAATGAGCGAGCCGATCTGGAACAAGTTTTTGACCGAGCGCGACAGGGCGGTGTTCGCCGCGGGCGGGTTCGGCGCCCGCGCCGGGTTCGGGAAGCGGCCAGCGCTGCTCGTCATCGACGTCAATTGGGCGTTCTGCGGCGAACGGCCCGAGCCGATCCTAGAATCGATCAGGCGCTGGCGCACTTCCTGCGGCGAGGAGGCCTGGGTAGCCCTCGACTACATAAAATCGCTGATCGACGCGGCGCGCGCCAAGGGACTGCCGGTCATCTACACGACCGGCGAGCGGCGTCCGGACAACTGGGATGCCGGCAGCTGGCGGTGGAAGAGCACGCGCGGTGACGAAGCGGGCGGCTCTCCCCGCAATACCATCGACGGCAACGAAATCGTCGCGATGATCGCGCCCGGCCCGAGAGACATCGTCATTAGGAAGCAGAAGCCCTCGGGCTTTTTCGGGACGAGCCTCGCCGCTTTCCTGACCTTGCTCGGATGCGACAGCGTTGTCGTCGTCGGCACGACCACTTC
>DASQCY010000637.1:0-2027 GCA_035634495.1 Allostellaceae bacterium | reverse complement strand
CGTAGGGCAATATCGCGACCGTCTGCGCGCCGAAGAAGTCGTTGTACCAGACGCCGAGCAGACCCATGAGCACCGGTAGGTTGCGCCCGAATGGCGCGCTACGGAAATGTTCGTCGACCGCGTGAAACCCTTCCAGCATGGCGCGGAAGTGGTCGGGCCCGATCGCGAGCATGGTCGACAGGCCGATGGCGGAGTCCATGGAGTAACGCCCGCCCACCCAGTCCCAGAACTCGAACATGTTGGCAGTATCGATACCGAATTCCGCGACTTTTTCGCCGTTTGTCGAAACGGCGACGAAATGCTTGGCAACCGCCTTGGCATCGCCGCCAAGGCCGCGAAGCGACCAATCGCGCGCGCTTTGCGCATTGGTCATCGTCTCCAGCGTAGTGAAAGTCTTCGAGGAGATGATGAACAGCGTTTCCGCGGCATCTAGATCGCGCGTCGCCTCGACAAAATCGGTACCGTCGACATTGGACACGAAGCGGAACGTCATCGCGCGGTCGCTGTAGTACTTGAGTGCCTCATACGCCATCACCGGCCCGAGATCGGAGCCGCCAATGCCGATATTGACGACGTTGCGGATGCGTTTTCCGGTGTGGCCTTTCCATTGGCCGCTGCGGATGCGGTTGGCAAAGTCGGCCATCTTGCCGAGCACAGCATGAACCTCCGGCACGATGTTCTTGCCGTCGACGACGATGGACGCACCTCTCGGTGCACGCAACGCAACGTGCAGGACCGCACGATTTTCCGTAACGTTGATTTTCTCGCCCCGGAACATTGCGTCGATTCGCTCGCGCAGCCCGGATTGCTCGGCGAGCTGGACAAGCAAGCTTACCGTCTCGTCGCCAATGCGATTCTTCGAATAATCCAGAAAGACGCCGGCGGCCTCCGCCGTCATCCGCTCGCCACGCGTTGGATCGCCCCCGAACAGGTCGCGCAGGTGCCGCCCCCGCATTGTCCTATAGTGTTCTTCGAGAGCACGCCACGCCCCCTGTCTGCTCGTTGAATCCCCGCGAGCTATCTCCGATCGTGCAGCCATCTGTGCTACCTCTCCGATCAAGTCCGTGGTTTCGAGCGCGTCCCGGTGCGCGGGAGAGCGCGTTCTTCTCCCCACAGGCGGAATCCGCCGCGGAACGCGTTGGCGTTGTCGCCTGCGCGAGAATGCGGCGGCAGCGTATCGAGTTTCTTGACGTTGCCGCCCCCAATCACGGTTTCGTCGGGCTCGAGCGCGGTGATGAAGCGCGCCACGACGTCGGCAACGTGACGGCGCCATTTCTTCTTGCCATGGCGCTCCAGTCCGGCACGGCCCACGTAGTCCTCATAGGTACCCTTCTTGTAGGGCAGGTGACCGAGTTCCATGGGCTCCACAATCCCGTTCATAATCAGGGTGGATCCAAGTCCCGTTCCGAGGCCTAGAAAGAGCATCTTGCCGCCGTTGTAGCTCCCCAGAGCCTGCATCGCGGCGTCGTTGACGACCTTCACCGGGCGGCCGAACGCTGCTGCGAAGTCAAACCCGACCCATCCGCGTCCGAGGTTATATGGTTCGGCAATCGGGCAGCCGTGCAGGACCGCGCCGGGATACCCGATCGACACCACGTCATACGTCCAATCCCGGGCGAGCTTCTTGACCCCGGACACCATTTGCTTGGGGGTCAACGTCGGTCCGGAGGGAAATGAGCGCTCCTCGGTTTGTCCGGTGGCAAGGATCTTGACCGAGGTTCCGCCCACATCGACGACCAGCACTTTCCCGGCCGCGGACGTCTTTGCGACGTCAGCTCGATCTTGCCGCCGTCGCCGGCGCTCGACGGCGGGCTGCGACTTCGCCTTCACCGCGCTAGCTCGCTCGCTTGAGTACGGCGGATTTGGAGCTGATCACACCCATCAGGTCGTTCCACGACTTGACGAAGGACTTGGCACCTTCGTCCTGAAGCTGCTTCGCCAGGGCATGGACGTCGATCTTCGCATCGGCGAACCCTGCCAGCTCCTCTTCGGAGTTGCCGCCGTCCGCAGGGAGCGTTGCGCCGACG
>DASQCY010000636.1:0-7820 GCA_035634495.1 Allostellaceae bacterium | reverse complement strand
ACAGCATCTTCCCTTCGCGATCACCGTAGAGGTGCGCGACACATGCCTCTGCCTGCATTTGCAGCGAGCCGCGCGGGCAGTAGCGCGTCGCTTTGACGCGGCGCTGCGGCCGCTAAGTCTGACAAACGGCCAATTCTCGCTGTTGATGTCGCTCAATCGCGAGGAGCCGCCGAGCATTGGCAGCGTATCCGCGCTGCTGGCCATGGACCGCACGACCCTGACGGCAAATCTGAAACCGCTCGAGCGGCGCGGCCTGGTAAAAGTGAGTATCGATGATGCCGACAAACGCACGCGTCGGCTGAAATTGACCCCAGCCGGGCGGGCGCTTCTCATCGCGGCTGTTCCTATATGGAAGAAGACCCACGCTAAGGTTGAGAGGCTTCTGCCTCGCGCCAACTCCGAGGAACTGCGCGTCGATCTGCGCGTGCTCTCTTAGTCTACACGAGGTGGCCCACCCTAGACTACGGTATTTCGCGGAACATCGTTGAACGGCTTGTCCGTGTCGCCGGTCCGCTCGCGCGGCATCTTGAGCACGCGTTCGCTGATGATGTTGCGCTGGATCTCGTCCGTCCCGCCGGCAATCGAGCTGGCCGGCACCGACACCAGGATCTCCGCCAGCAACCCACTCATTGGGCTGTCATCGCCGGTCAGCAGTGCATCCGGCCTCGGCAGCGAGGTATGCACGCGAGCCGCCGCTCGGGCGATGATGCTGGACGCCAGCTTGCCGAGAGAGCCCTCGGGGCCCCGCGGCCGACCCTGCTCCTGCGCTGTGCGGGCGCGGCGAGCGGTCGATTCCGCAGCCTTGGACATCGCCAGCACCTTGGCGATCTCCTGCCGCAATACCGGATCATCGATCTTCCGGTCGCCCGCGCCCGTCCCACGATAAGATCGACGCGGCCCGCACGCTGTGGATCCCACTTATAGGGCTCCATTGTCGTGCGGATTTCTTCCCGCTCCTCATCATAGGCACGGCCCGGCTTGTCGGATGCGATCGCCCAGCTGCGCAGCCCGTCGGCGCCGCGGCGCTCATGCATCAAGGTCGTCGTCGTCACCGCCCAGCCGTTGCCCACATCGG
The DNA here is from genome assembly GCA_035634495.1 of Allostellaceae bacterium. Taxonomy (GTDB): domain Bacteria; phylum Pseudomonadota; class Alphaproteobacteria; order ATCC43930; family CGMCC-115725; genus AP-15. Next base: position 6,745 of record DASQCY010000636.1, on the reverse strand, counting down.
AGACAAGGAATTCGGGCTCGACCTTGGCGTCCGTAAATACGGGTGGCTCTTAGCGCCCGCTGATTGTCGAGATGGCGCTTGCGACACGCAATTTCCTGACGTGCTCGTTGCCGGCCGTCAACACGGTAATCGCGAAAGAGCGCCTATCGCTATGGTGCTCCAGAATTCGACCAACCCGCGCAAAGCTCCGGGCGATCTTGCCATTGCTCGAAACACGCAAACGCGTGATCTTGCGCGTCACCGCGCCCGGTATCGGGCGGGTGTCGTCAGGGAGAAATGGCGATGAAAGTCACCGGACGCTGTCATTGCGGTCAAATCAGCTTCGAGGCCGAGATCGACCCGACCCAGGTCAGGATCTGCCATTGCACCGATTGTCAAACCCTCACCGGCACCGCTTTTCGCACGAACGTGTCGAGCTTGCCGGGCACCTTTGTTCTAAGGAGTGGAACCCCGAAGATCTACATCAAGACCGCTGAAAGCGGGAACAAGCGGGTGCACGGGTTCTGCCCCGAATGCGGCACACCGCTCTATTCGACGGCGCCGGGCGCCAACCCCGCATCCTATGGCTTGCGGGTGGGGGCGCTCGACCGCCGCGCCGAGCTGCGCCCTACAAAGCAGGGCTGGTGCCGCTCGGCGCTCCCGTGGTCGATGGACATCACCGGTGTCGAGCGCTTCGAGCGCCAACCGTAGCATCGAACAAAATTGCTGCCGTGAAATCGCCCAGCGCCGCGAGGGCGGGATTTAGCCCGATCTCGTCAGCCCGAGCAGTCTGCGGAAAAATACCCTCTGCTGATAGGGACCGTCATCCCGGCCGCAGCGAAGCGGAGAGCCGGATCCAAGGCGTGCGAGCGAGGTTGAGGGGCATAGTATTCATCTCCGCCGCGCGCCGCGCTGGTGGTAAAAGGTCGAACACTGCACGGAGGACCGAGCCATGCCCCTGACCCCGGACGAAAAACTCTTGGCGCTCAGCCGCGAAACCCTTGCGGTGTTCGACAAAGCCAATGGTGGAGTTCATCCGGGGTTTAGACCCGCGCATGCGAAGGGTATCTTGCTGAAGGGCACGTTTACGCCCTCCTCGGAGGCCGCTTCGCTGACGCGGGCGCCGCATTTGCACCGGAATTCCACGCCGGTGACGGCCCGCCTCTCGGACTTTGCGGGAATTCCGACCGTTGCCGACAACGACCCGCAGGGCGCGGGCCCACGCGGTTTTGCGGTCCGCTTCCATCTCGCCGAGCATGTCCACACCGACATCATCGGTCATTCGGTCGACAATTTCCCGGTGCGCACCGCCGAGGGACTCGTGGAGTTCCTGAATGCCGTGATTGCCACCGACCCGAAAGGGCCGCACCCGAATGCCATCGAGCAATTCCTCGGTGCGCATCCCGCGGCTTTGACATTTGTGCAAATTCCCAAGCCAATTCCGACCAGCTTTGCAAAGGAGTCGTTCTTCGCGGTATCCGCATTCAGGTTTACTAATACGGACGGCATCAGCCGCTACGGGCGCTATCGGGTGTTGCCAGCCGCAGGCACCGAATATCTCGACGAGACCGCAGCCGCCGCGCGCAGTCCAAATTTCCTTTTCGAGGAGATTAGAGAGCGGATCGGCAAGGAACCCGTCCGGTTTCGTGTAGCTGTGCAGTTGGCCCAGGACGGTGACATCATTGACGACGCCACGGTCCGCTGGCCCGAGGAACGAACTCAACTCGCGTTCGGCGAAATCAGTTTGCAGGAAATCGCGGCGAACAATGCCAGCGAGCAGCAACACATTATCTTCGATCCGATCCCGCGAGTGGACGGCATCGAAGCCTCCGTCGATCCTCTCTTCGAGCCGCGAGCCAACATCTATCTGATGAGCGGACGGCGGCGCAGAGCAGCCAGCTAACCGCGCCAGGCGAAGACTTCTTACCGCCAAAGCGTACACAGTTCGCAAGCCTTCGCCGGTCCCCATCGAGCAGTGCCAACCCTAATCCTTGATCCAGATCAAGGACGGACCGCGCGTGTGCCGGTTGAATACCTGCTTGCGCGACGACGCGCAGACAGGAGGTCGCGGCATGGACGAGGTTTTGCACGACAGCCCGGATTACCTCGCGCGGGCCAGCTCGCTCGGGCCCCTTCTCGCTGAGGCGGCGGACGAGATCGAGCGGAACCGCGAATTACCGGCATCGGTCGTGGCGGCGCTGATAGAGAATGGGCTGTTCCGCTTGTTGCAGCCGCGTTCTCTCGGCGGCGCCGAGCTCGACCCGATGACCTACACGCAGGTGGTCGAGCAAATCGCCAGCCATGACGCCAGCACCGGCTGGTGTGTCGAACAGGCGAACGGCTGCTCGATGGCTGCTGCCTTTCTCGATCCCGAAGTCGCACAAGAAATCTTCGGACCGCCGGACGGCATCGTCGCCTGGGGCCCGGTCGGCCGGGCCGAGCTGCGCGCCGTCCCCGGCGGGTTCCGTCTGACCGGCGCTTGGAATTTCGCCAGCGGCAGCCATCACGCGAGCTGGCTCGGCGCCCATGTCGTAACGCTCGGCCCCGATGGCACGCCGGTGTGCCGCGCGGATGGCGGCGAAATTCTGCGCACGTTGCTGTTTCCAAAGAGCCACGCGACGATGACCGATATCTGGCATGTCGTCGGCCTGCGCGGCACTGGCAGCGACCGTTATTCGGTGACAGATCTTTTCATCCCCGAGCGCTACACCGTGCTGCGCGACCCCAAGATCGCGCCGCGCCAGCCGGGCCGGCTCTACTACTTCAGCAGCAGCAATCTGTACGCCTGCGGCGTTGCCGCGGTGGCGCTCGGCATCGCGCGCGGCATGATCACCGATTTCACCGAGCTCGCGACAGAGAAGGTGCCGCGTGGCGCCCGCCAGCGGTTATGCGAGAACCAGGTGATCCAGTCGCAGCGGGCGCAGGCCGAGGCGCGGCTTGGCTCGGCGCGCGCCTTCCTGCTCAGCGGCCTCCATGAGATCTGGGAAGCGGTCGGCGAGACCGGCGAGCTGAGCCTGGAGCAAAACACGACGATCCGCCTCGCCTCGACCTGGGCCATTCACCAGGCTCGCGAGGTCGTCAACACCCTCTATCACAGCGCCGGTGCGACGGCGATCTTCGACGACCGCCCGTTCGAGCGCCGCTTCCGCGACATGCATACCGCCTCGCAACAGGCCCAAGGGCGACAGGCGCATTACGAGACGATCGGCCGTATCCTCTTCGGCCTCGCGCCGGATACGGCGATGTTCGCTTTCTAGCCGGTTCGGGAACTCTTGCGATGATCGCATGAGTTTTCTACACTCTCACCAGCCGCTAAAAAGGAGAGTCCAGACATGGCGCAGGCATCTGAGAAATTTACGGCAGGACCTTTGACGTTCATCGTCAGGCATGAGTTGTGGGACGGCAACATCCAGGACCATGCGGACCAAGGTGTCTCGATCGCAGTGACGGCGGATGTCCGCGGGAAAGAGACAACCCTCTTGCGGTTCAATTGCTTCGATTTCGAAAAAAGCTACGAGTACGGGCCGGAAAATCCCGATCTGAAGGTCGCCGGGCCGGAGATGCTGGGGGGTGCCTCCCTGACGAACCTGTACCGGATGGACCCGATTGCCGACGGCCATCCGATCGGCTGGACCATCAAGACGCTCGGGACGAAGCTGCCGAAAATGCTGGAACGGGCCGGCTATCCGCAGATTGCCAAGGCGACCGAGATGTCAGAGGTGCGGGATATTCTGCCCGATTTGGAAGCCTGCGCCCGCGAGCTCTATGCCACCAAGCGCAATACGGTCAAACACAACCGCGGCACGCACATCTTCGAGGCCGGCAACATCAGGTTCGGGCTGGAGATGCGGCGGCTGCCGATGGGCGATGGCGGCCTTGCGATCCATGTCCTGGCCGATATCGGCGGCACGCCGGGCAAGGCCTACACCGAAGAAACCGAGCTTCTGGCCTTCGATCACTTCTGGAACGGCGCGCACTACCACTATGGGCCCCGCAACAAGAACCATCGCATCTATTGGGACCGGACATTGGTTGAAGATCCGCTCGCATGGACGTTGGAGCAGTTCGAGACCGGAAAATTGCGGGCAATGATCGAGCGGGCCGGCTATCCGGGGATCGCGGCCGATCTCGACATGGAAAAAATCGCCTCCGTCTTTCCGGCGATGAAGAAGCAGGCGCTCGAGATGTGGGCGGAGGGCGAGAGGTTGACCGGTCACCCTGGGCTGCCGTTGGAGCCGACGCCGAACCTGGCCGCCGCCGAATAAAGCGCAGGAGGCAGAGCGCTCGCCTCTGTGTCAGAGGCCCTTTGCCGATCAGGGCAAAGGGGCAAGGGCGACAGCGCCGCGAGCTTTTCTCCGCTTAGAGCCTCACGGGGGCCGTCGGCGGTCGGTCCCACCGTGACGTCCCCGGGCGAGGACCTGCTTGGCGAGAGTTGTGCGAAACACTCTTGCCAACCCTGACCTGCGTGCGTCACCTCGACGAGACTGACCGGTGGCTCCGGCCAGGGGGCGCATCCGCTCGTGCGGGCGGAGCGCTTGTCAGTGCGGAGGTGGAGCGTGGCGGATGTCGTGATCGCGATCCGGTCGGAATTGTTCCTCGCCGAGTTCGAGGACGCGACAGCCCCGGCCACTTGCGCCCGGTTTCGCGCTCTATTGCCCTACGAGGACCAGCTCATCCACGCGCGGTGGAGCGGGGAAGCGTGCTGGATACCGCTGGGCGGGCGCGACCTTGGCATCGGCTACGAGAACGCCACGAGCTATCCGGCACCGGGTCAGGTTATCGTCTATCCGGGCGGCGTCAGCGAAACCGAGATCCTGCTTGCCTACGGCCCGACCAGATTTGCCAGCAAGGCCGGGCAGCTTGCGGGCAACCATTTTCTGACGATCCGGGAAGATCTCGATCGGCTGGCGCAAATCTGCCGCACGGTTCTCTGGCAAGGGGCGACACCGATTACGCTGCGGGCTGCTTGATCGGCCTGAGCCGAAATGTCTGGTTTCCGCAATGGGTTAGAAGGCACGGAATTAAGGATACGGTTGAAAAACTCGAACTTGGTTGCTGGGTTCTCTGGTATACCCTGGTCTATGCCCGAGGCCAGCCAGCGCCCCAGCCCCATTCTTCACGAGCCGCGGCTGGACACCAGCACCAGCTTCCGCAAGGAAGCCTATACCGCGCTGAAGCGAGCGACCACCGCGATGGACATCTACGACCAAGTGATCGTGTGGCCCCTCACCCTCCCGCGTTGCGGGCCCTCCCTCTCCCCGCACGCGGGGCGAGGGCTAGGGTGAGGGGCAACCGACGGTGCAACCGACCCATTACTATCGCTGAAGAGAAGTTCGGATGAGCAAAGCTCTGGAAGGTGTGCGTGTCCTCGATTTGAGCCATGTCCAAGCCGGCCCGACCGGGACGCAGCTGCTGGCGTGGATGGGTGCGGACGTGATCAAGGTCGAGATGCCCGGCCGCGGCGATATCACCCGCGGCCAATTGCAGGACGTCAAGGGTGTGGACAGCCTCTATTTCACGATGCTGAACTCGAACAAGCGCAGCATCACGGTCAACCTCAAGTCGCCGAAAGGCAAGGCAGTGATCGAGGCGCTGGTCAAGCGCAGTGACGTGGTCATCGAGAACTTCGGTCCCGGCGTACTCGACCGCCAAGGCTTCACCTGGGAGCGCTTCCAGGAACTGAACCCGCGGATCATCTACGCCTCGATCAAAGGGTTCGGTCCGGGGCCGTACCAGGACTGCAAAGCCTACGAAAATGTCGCCCAGTGCATGGGCGGAGCGGCGAGCACGACCGGCTGGGAGGACGGCCCGCCGACAGTGACCGGCGCCCAAATCGGCGACAGCGGTACCGGCGTCCACACGATCGCCGGCATCCTCGCCGCCCTCTACCAGCGCGAGCGCACCGGCCGGGGACAGCGGGTCGAGGTCGCGATGACCGACGCTGTGCTCAATCTGTGCCGGGTCAAGATGCGCGACCAGCAGCGCCTGGCGCGCGGCCCCTTGACCGAATACCCGAACAAGGAATTCGGCGAGGCGGTGCCGCGCGCCGGCAACGCCTCGGGCGGCGGACAGCCGGGTGCGGTCTTGCGCTGCGCTCCGGGCGGCCCCAACGACTATGTCTATGTGATCATCCAGCCGCCGAGCTGGGAGCCGCTGATGAAGCTCTGCGGTCGCGAAGAATTGATCACCGAACCCGGATTTGCGACGCCGCAGGCGCGGCTGCCGAAGATCCCCGAATGCTTCTCGATCATCGAGAAGTGGACGATGACCAAGACCAAGTTCGAGGTCATGGCGGCATTGAACGAAGTCGACGTGCCGTGCGGCCCGATCCTGTCGATGAAGGACATCTACGAAGACAAGTCGCTCTACGAGCGCGGCATGCTGGTCGAGGTCGACCATCCGACCCGCGGCCGTTACGTCCAGGTCGGCTCGCCGATTAACCTCTCTGACTCGCCGGTCGAGGTAAAGCGCTCACCATTGCTCGGCGAGCATACCGATGAGGTCCTCGGTTGGCTCGGTTACGGGGCGGACGAGATCAAGGCGATGCACACGGAGGGCGCGGTTTAGGCTGCCAATGCCGCCGTATCCGAGACACGACCGCCGCATCCATCCCGGTTCGGGCCGCCGGCGCGGACCCAATCAGCCGAAGGGACGGCAGGTCGACTCGGCGGCTTTGACCGAGGTCCAGGCGCTGCTCGAGCAACGTGAGCGGCGGCGTGACCTGTTGATCGAGCACCTGCATCTGCTACAAGACCATTTTGGCTGC
>DASQCY010000635.1:0-4041 GCA_035634495.1 Allostellaceae bacterium | reverse complement strand
CTGTCGATCAGCGGCTACGACCCGGTGGCTTATTTCACCGACGGCAAGCCGGTTCAGGGCAGAGCTGAGATAGAGTATTTGTGGCACAAATTGCGCTGGCGCTTTGCGAGCGACGCGCACCGCGACCTGTTCAGCAAGACTCCTGACCGGTATGCACCCCAATACGACGGCTATTGCGCGATGGGCGTGTCGAACGACGCGGACGCGCACAAGGACACCGTCGATCCCGAGGCTTGGGCGATCGTCGACGGTAAGCTTTATTTGGTGCACAACCAATATTGGCTGGGGATATGGCGGGAACATTCCGAGGAATACATCAAGCGAGCTAATGCCAGCTGGCAAGCACTTGCGGACCGGGCAGAACCTGCCATCGTCGGGCCTCCCTGCCCTGCTTCCCCGCCGACAACCAAGGTTGCGTTACGTGATAGCGGGCATTGGGTCGTTGTGGGCGGGCAGGTCGCCCGGGACGAGGCCGGTAACGTCGTCGGCAAGGGCAACCTGCAGCAACAGATCGAGCAGGTCGGCAAGAATGTCGGTGCTTGCCTCGAAGCGGGGGGTGCAACCGTCAAGGACATCGTCTTTACGGTCAGCTACGTCAAACAGCCCGCCGAGTTCGACAAATACGCCGATTTGCGCCAGCGCTATTTCGGCCCGCCCACGCCGGACAGTACGATCGTCGCGATGCCGCCATCGGCCGACCCCGATTTGCTCGTGCAGGTCGAAGCCTTCGCCAAGACCCCGTAGCAGAGAAAAGCTCGCTTCAACACGACCTGCAACGAGCGACGCGAAGACCCCAAACCTGTTGTTTTCGCTCCCTCAACGTTGTGCAGATTCCGTTGATATCCGATGCCGATTTCGTTGTTTCTCAGCATCGCTGATTTAGGCCTAATCAATTGATATAAAAGGCTTCCTGGGTCGCAGCTTAGGTATTTCGGGGTGTGCGCTCGCGATTTTCGTTGTTTTTTCGCAACCGGCCCGCCGCCCCGAACGGGGGCCTCTGCTAGATCTCGCCCTCCTGCTTCAGCATGCGCACGGTGTTGCGCAGGGCCTTCACGGTGTCCTCGAGCTCGGCCTCGCCATGGGTCGCCGAGGTCACCCCACCCGGGCTGCCGCTGAAATCGACCCCGTAGGTCATCATCGCCAGCCGGAATTTGTGCACCAAGTCCGCTTGGCTCTTGCCGGCGAGCGCAGAGGCCGGCTGCGCGAGCGGGTCGAAGTTGGTCGGCACGATCGCCCGGTGGTCGGGGTTAGTAAAGAAATGGAAGTTCGAAAACATGCCGTAGGCCGCCCACGGCACGTGCTCCTCCTCAAACACCTCGTTGATCCGCCGGCGCAACGTGTCGGCGTAGCGGTTGGCGCGGGCGCAGGCGTCGGTCGTGCCGACGATCTCGAGTGCGGCAACGCCTGCCGCGGCGGAGAGCGGGTTGGCGTTGAAGGTGCCCTGATGAGAGATCTTCTCGCGGTCGGCAGCCTTGGTGACCTGGAAATCGAGCAGGTCGAGGATGTCCTTGCGGCCGGCTACCGCACCCCCCGGCAAACCGCCGGCGAGGATCTTTGCCAATGTCGTCAGGTCGGGCCGGATGCCGTACTCGGCCTGCGCCCCGCCCGGCGAGACGCGGAAGCCGGTGACGACCTCATCGAAGATCAGCACCACGCCGTGCCGCCGTGTCAGCTCGCGCAGCGCCGTCAGGAACGGCGGGTCGATCGGCAGCTGGGCACCATGAGCGCCGGTCGGCTCGATGATTGCGGCGGCGACGTCATCGTGCGCGTCGAGCAGACGCGCGAGCCCCTCGGCGTCGTTCTGCTCGGCCAGCAGCAGGCCGCCGGTGACCCCCGACAGGACGCCCGGTGTCGGGCTGCCGTCGAAATGGCTCGCATAGCCCGAGGTCATGTGATCGTGCCAGCCGTGGAAGTGATGCTTGAAGCGGACGAACTTCGACTTGCCGGTGAAGGCGCGGGCAAGCCGCACCGCCATCATCGTCGCCTCGGTGCCGGAGGACGTGAAACGGACACGCTCGGCCGAGGGGACGAGTTTCAGCACCCATTCCGCCCAGGCGATCTCGGTCTCGTGCGAGGCGCCGAAATGGGTGCCGCGCTCGATCTGCTGGTTGACCGCGGCCACGACCTTCGGGTGGCAATGCCCGAGCAGCAAGGCGCCGTGGCCGCCGAAGTAGTCGACATAGCAATTGCCGTCGACATCCCATTTGCGCGGCCCCTGTGCGCGCGTGATGTAGAGCCCGTAGGGCTCGATATAGCGCGAATCATGAGTGACACCGCTCGGGAACAGGCGACTGGCCTTCTCCGAGGCGGCCGCCGAGCCTGGGGTCGCAGCGCGATAGGCGGCAATGATCGGCGAATTCGTTATCAGCGCGTCGGGCATGGCCTTCACTCCTCGGCCGGAAGCGGTCTCGATCACGTTGTAGGCCCTGCAGCATCAAATGAGAAGGGCCGCCCCGAGGGGCGGCCCTTCCACCGAAAACCGGCGGCCCTCGCGGCCGCGAGCCGTTGCCCTCAGGCAAGGACCTCCGTGCGGACGGGGATCCTGGTCACGGCGGCGGAAGACCGCGGTTGGTGGCTAGACACAGGATCACCTCCTTTCAGTTGTTGCGACGAAGAGCTGTAGTGTACGAAGCCGACGCTTCCGCGACAAGCGACTTGTTCGCGATTGCGCCGCTGGTGCCGCGGTGGTTCCGCGGTAGACTGTGAAAAAAGGCCGCTATCTAGCTGAAAGGAGTGACGATGCGCCGCAGCGAAGAAGGGATCCTGACAACCCACACCGGCAGCCTGCCGCGCCCGCCCGAACTGACCCGGCTCTATGTGCGCCGGGCGCGCGGCGAATCGGTCGATGCGGCCGTGCTAGAGAATCTCGGCCGGGAGGCGCTGCGCGGGATAGTGCGGAAGCAGGCCGAGGCGAGTGTCGATATCGGCAACAACGGCGAGCAACAGCGCGAAGGGTTCTTTCTCCACATCCGCCACCGGATGAGCGGCTTTGGCGGGTCGTGGCAGCGCCGGACGCGCGCCGACGCGTTGCGCTATCCGGTCTTCAGGCAAATGATGGAGCAGCAGCTCGCCGCCAGAGAGGCGGTCAGCAACATGGGCCCGCCCAAGGCGATCGGCGAGATCCGCTATCTCGGCACTGCCGCGGTCGAGGCCGAATGCGCCGATTTCCAGGCGGCGCTCGACGAGACCGGCACACGGTTCATCGAGCCGTTCCTGACCGCCCCCTCGCCCGGGATTATCGCCGGGGCGATGAAAAACGAATATTACGACAGCGAGGAGGCCTACCTCACGGCAATCGGGTCGGCACTCCGCAAGGAGTACGAGACGATCGTCCGCCGCGGCTTTCTGTTACAGCTCGATTGCCCGGACCTCGCTCTCGAACGTCACCTCTCATACCAGGACCGGCCGCTCGGCGACTTCCTCGGCTTTGTCGAGCGCGTCGTCGCAACGATCAATAAGGCACTGGAAAACATCCCGCGCGACAAGGTACGCCTGCACGTCTGCTGGGGCAATTACGAGGGGCCGCACGATTGCGACGTGCCGCTCGCCGACATCCTGCCCATCATTCAAAAAGCCGAAGTCGGGGGTTTTTTCTTTCCCTTCGCCAACCCGCGACACGCCCACGAGTACCGGGTGTTCGAACGGCTCCCGCTGGCCGACGACCAGATCATCGTCGCCGGCGTGATCGACAGCTTGACCAACTTTGTCGAGCATCCCGAGGCCGTCGCCGACCGGCTCGAGCGGGTCGCTGCCGCGGTCGGCGACCCACATCGCGTCATCGCCGGCACCGATTGCGGGTTCGATACCTCGGCCGGGATGGGCCGCGTCGCCGAGGACGTCGTCTGGGCGAAACTAAAGGCGCTCGCCGAAGGCGCTCGCCTCGCCTCCGAGCGGCTGCGGATGGCGTGAAACGAGGGCGCGGGTGTCGCCATACCGCAGCGACGTCTCGACTTCCCCGCCGTCCAGTCGGCGCAGCCGGAAAATCTCCGATTTCGAGGCTTCGCCCGCGAGGTGCATGACGCCGATGACTTCGTGTGGGGC
>DASQCY010000634.1:0-6650 GCA_035634495.1 Allostellaceae bacterium | reverse complement strand
GCTTCGGCCGAGAGTGGCACCAACCCGCGTTGGTAGGCAAAACCCAACATGAAGAGATTACTCGCGATCGAGTCGCCGAGCAGACCGGCGGCGAGATCGGTCGTATTGAGAAATTCGACGTTCTCCTCGCCGGCCGCTTTGGCGATGCTCCGCTGCATTTCGTGGCTGGGGAATACGAGGTCGGGGTTGCGAGTGAAATCGCCTGTGATCGTCTCGTGACCGTTGACGATTGCTCGGCTTTGACCGAGCTCCAGCTTTGACAAAGCATCCTGGCTCGCCGAGACAACGAGATCGCAGCCAAGGAGGAGGTTCGCGCCGCCGGCCGCAATGCGCACGGCGTGGATCTCATCGGGCCTCCGGGCGATCCGGACATGGCTGTAGACCGCGCCACCCTTTTGGGCGAGGCCGGTCATGTCGAGCACAGTACAGCCCTTCTGTTCGAGGTGCGCTGCCATCCCGAGCAGCGCTCCGATGGTCACGACACCCGTTCCGCCGACGCCGGTGACGAGGATGCCGTAGGGCTTGTCGAGAGCGGGATGCCCGGGTTCGGGAAGCGCCGGCAGCTCGTTCTCTCCGAGATCGCCGGTTTTGTGCTGCTTGAGTTCGCCACCGTGCACGGTGACGAAGCTCGGACAAAAACCCTCAACGCAGGAATAGTCCTTATTGCAACTCGATTGATCAATCGCCCGTTTGCGCCCGAACTCCGTTTCGACAGGCACCACCGAAAGGCAATTCGAAGTTTTCGAGCAGTCTCCGCACCCCTCGCAGACAAGGTCGTTGATAAAAACTCGTTTGGCGGGATCGGGGAAGCGGCCGCGCTTGCGCCGACGGCGCTTCTCGGCAGCGCACGTCTGGTCGTAGACGATTGCAGTGACCCCCCTTATCTCGCGCAGCTCGCGTTGGACTACGTCGAGTTGATCGCGGGATTGAACCGTCGCTCCAGGAGCGAAATCCGCGCTCGGGGAGTATTTATCGGGCTCATCCGTTACGACGATGATGCGCCCCACCCCTTCGGCGGCGAGTTGCCGGGTCAGAACCGGCACGGTCAAACCCCCGTCGATCGGTTGACCGCCGGTCATCGCCACCGCGTCGTTGAACAGCAGCTTATAGGTGATGTTGACCTTGGCCGCGACCGCCGCGCGGATCGCCAAGACACCAGAATGGGTGTAGGTGCCGTCTCCGAGATTGGCAAAGACATGCTTGGTTTCAGTGAATGGCGCCTGGCCGATCCACGGCGCACCCTCGCCGCCCATCTGGGTAAAGGTCGCGGTGGACCTATCCATGAACTGCGCCAGGTAATGGCAGCCGATCCCGGCGAGCGCGCGGCTGCCGTCTGGCACTTTGGTTGAGGTATTGTGCGGGCAGCCGGAGCAGAAATACGGCGTGCGGGCGAACGGGACGACATTACCGCTGAGCTGGCGTTCCTTAGCTTCGAGAAAGGCAAGACCCTCAGCAATGCGCGGCGATGTGTGGAAACGCGCGATGCGCTCTGCGATGACCCTTGCAATCTGGGCTGGCGTCAACTCGCCGTTCGACGGCAGGATCCAGTTTCGGTTCTCGTCGAATTTTCCGATAACGCGCGGACGCACGTCCTCGCGCCAATTATAAAGCTGCTCTTTGAACTGGTTTTCGATGACCGCACGCTTTTCTTCGACCACAAGGATTTCTTCGAGCCCCTCGGCGAAGTGCCGGATGCCCTCCCGCTCGAGCGGCCAGGACATCGCCACCTTGTAGAGGCACATGCCGATCTCGGCGGCATGGGTGTCGTCGATGCCGAGGTCATCGAGCGCCTGGCGCACGTCGAGATAGGATTTCCCGGTCGTAACAATGCCAAAGCGCGGCCGCGGGCTGTCAATAACGATGCGGTCGAGGCGGTTTGCACGGGCAAAAGCGAGAGCAGCGTAAAGCTTGTATTTGTGGAGCCGATGCTCCTGGTCGAGCGGCTGATCGGGCCAGCGGATATTAAGCCCGTCCGCCGGCATCTCGAAGTCACTCGGCTGCGCGATCTGGATCCGCTCCGGACCGATCTCCACCGAGGCCGAGCTGTCGATCGTCTCCGCGATTGTTTTGAACGCAATCCAACAGCCCGAGTAGCGGGACATCGCCCAGCCATAGAGGCCGAGGTCGAGCAATTCCTGCACCCCCGACGGGTTCAACACCGGAATGCCCGCATCCATGAAGGCATATTCGGACTGGTGCGGCAAAGTCGAGGATTTGCAGGTGTGATCGTCGCCCGCCAGCAACAGAACTCCGCCGTAAGGAGCTGATCCGGCGGCGTTCCCGTGCTTGAGCGCGTCGCCGCTGCGATCGATGCCGGGCCCCTTGGCGTACCACAGAGCAAATACGCCGTCATACTTGGATCCGGGAAACAGATTGACCTGCTGGCTTCCCCACACCGCCGTCGCGCCGAGCTCCTCGTTTATCGCCGGTTGGAAGTGGATGTGGCTTTTCTCGAGAAAGCGGCGCGCGCTCCACAGCGCTTGATCCAGCCCGCCCAACGGCGAGCCGCGATAACCTGATATGAAGCAACCGGTATTCAGCCCGGCAGCGACGTCGCGCTGGCGCTGCATCATCGGCAGGCGCACCAGCGCCTGCGTCCCGGTGAGATAAATCCGGCCCTGGTCGAGAACGTATTTGTCGTCGAGCGTGACCGCCGCCAGAGCCATCACGACCTCCCAACTCGCCACCGCTATTTGGGAAAAGTGGTGTTTGGATGATGGTTGCTCAATGACACGACACCATCGTGTCGGGGACAGGCAAGATGCGGTGGTTCGGATCATGGTTGCCGTGCACCCGGGCAGGGAGTAATGCTTGAGCTTCCTGTTTAGTTGTAAATTTTGGCTACAGCGCCATGCCCGCACTCGCCTTTCATCGTGAGGCCGTCGATGCCTCCCTGCTGGCGGAATTGCGCCAACTCCTCGGCGACCGTCTCTCGACCTCGGCCGCTGTCTGCGCCCAGCACGGCAAGGACGAATCCTACCACACGCCGCATGCTCCGGACGCGGTCACCTTTGCGCACAGCACCGAGGAAGTTGCGGCCATAGTCAGGCTTTGCTCGAATCACAAGACCCCGGTCATCGCCTTTGGGACAGGGACATCGCTCGAGGGTCATGTCGCCGCTCTGGCGGGCGGCATTTGCATAGACTTGTCGCAAATGAATCAGATCTTACGGATCAACGCCGAAGACCTCGACGCGGTTGTCGAGGCCGGCGTCACAAGAAAGCAGCTCAACGAGCATTTACGCGATACCGGGCTGTTCTTTCCGATCGATCCCGGGGCGGATGCGTCGCTTGGAGGCATGGCCGCGACGCGCGCCTCGGGAACCAACGCGGTGCGCTACGGAACGATGCGCGAAAACGTCCTCACGCTGACCGTGGTGCTGGCAGACGGGCGCGTCATCCGAACTGCCCGCCGCGCCCGCAAATCGGCAGCCGGATACGATTTGACCCGCCTTTTCGTCGGTTCGGAAGGTACCTTAGGCGTCATCACCGAGGTGACGGTTAGACTTTACGGCATCCCGGAGGCGATTTCAGCTGCGGTTTGCGCTTTCCCGACCATCGAAGACGCGGTCAACACCGTCATTCTCACGATCCAGAACGGCGTCCCGGTCGCTCGCATCGAGCTGCTCGACGAAGCGCAGATGACCGCCATCAACAAGTATTCGAAGCTAAACCATAAGGTGGCTCCGACTCTGTTCTTCGAGTTCCACGGCTCGACGGCCGGGGTAGCTGAGCAGGCCGAGACGGTTAAGGCTATCGCCGATGAATACGGCGGCAATGACTTCCGCTGGGCGACGACATCCGAGGAGCGCTCGAAGCTGTGGCAAGCGAGGCATGATGCCTACTACGCCGCTCTGGCGCTGCGCCCGGGCTCGAAAGGCTGGGCCACTGATGTGTGCGTACCGATCTCGAGGCTCGCTGAATGCATCAAGGAGACGAAACGGGACCTTGCTAGCTCACCAATCCCTTCGGCGTTAGTCGGTCACGTCGGCGACGGAAACTTTCATCTCGTGTTCATGATCGATCCCCAACGCCCGGACGAGATCGCGGAAGCGGGCCGCCTCAACGACAGGATGGTGGCGCGGGCGCTGGCGATGGAAGGAACCAGCACCGGTGAGCACGGGGTGGGATATGGCAAGATGGATTTTCTGGTGAGCGAGCACGGAGAAGCGCTCAGCGTCATGCGCGCGATCAAAAAGGCGCTCGACCCGGCCAATATTCTGAATCCTGGAAAAATTGTTCGAATCTAATTTTCCTTATTGAAGGGCTACTTGGGCCTTCCCATCCCAACAATTATCACAGGCTAAGCGCGTGTCAGCCCCCTCGGGTAGACCCGAGGGGGTTGATAAGCGCTAAGTCTAGCCGTTATTATTGGCGAGATTTACGCCGACATATTGCGTGACGCCGTGACGGTTCAACAACAGGAGGGCGTTCTTCTTAGAGGAGTTTGCCACTTCCTTCAGTTTCTCCGCTGCTTCCTTCGGATTGTTGACCGGCTGCTGGTCGATCGCGACAAGGATATCGCCCTCGCTCAGGCCGACATCCTCCGCGGCACTGCCGCTGTCGACCCGCGAGACCACGACGCCCTGCGCGTCTTTCCCCACGTGGAGCTCCCGGCGAAGCTGCGCCGTCAACGGGGCGAAATGCATGCCCAGCGCCTCCGCCTTCGGCGGCTGTTGATCTTCGTCCTCCCCTGAGTTGGTGGCCGAGACGACCCGCTCATTGGCGAGTTCCCCGACCTTGGTGTGCAGCTCAACCTTCTCCCCGTTTCGCCATACCGTCATAGTCGCGACGGTATCGGGTGCAGTTCCGGCAACCATCCGCGGCAGGTCACGCAAATGGCTCACATCGGTACCGTTGAATGACAGGATCACGTCGCCTTGCTTGATGCCGGCTTTGGCGCCAGGACTGTCAGAGGTCACGACGGCGACGAGCGCGCCCTTCTCTCCGTGCAAGCCGAGGCTCGCCGCGATTGCGGGGGTCACTTCCTGGATCTGCACCCCAAGCCAACCGCGGCTTACTTTGCCGTGCTCTTCGAGTTGAGCGATGATTGTCTTGGCAACGTTGGAAGGCACTGCGAAGCCGATGCCGACACTACCGCCACTCGGTGAGTAGATCGCCGTGTTGATGCCAATCACTTCACCCTCGAGATTGAAAGTCGGGCCGCCGGAATTTCCGCGATTGATCGGCGCGTCAATCTGCAGGAAGTCGTCGAACGGACCGGAGTGAATGTCACGGCCGCGGGCGGAAATAATCCCGTTTGTCACCGTGCCGCCGAGACCGAACGGGTTGCCGACCGCCATCACCCAGTCGCCGACCTGCGCCGCGCTGCTGTCGCCGAATTTTACATAAGGCAACGGCTTATCGGCGTTGATCTTGAGTACCGCAAGGTCGGTCTTCGGATCGCGCCCGATGATTTTTGCGGTATATTTGCTATCATCCTGAAGCGTTACTTCAACTTTGGTCGCATCGCCGACCACGTGGCTGTTGGTTACAACATAGCCGGACGGATCGACGATGAAACCAGAGCCGAGGGCGATGCGCCGGGCCTGTCCACCCGGAGTCTCCGGGAAGAGATGCCGCTGGCCGCCCGGGCCCTGCTGTTCGAAGAAGCGGCGTAGAAACTCGTCAAACGGCGAGTTCGGGAAACCTGGAGACGGGGACATGTCCGGCTCTTCCACCATCGCGTCCGCATCGGCCTTTTGCGAGACGGATATGTTCACCACAGCCGGCGATACCTTCTTTACCAGCGGCGCAAAGCTCTGCTGCTGGATCAGCGCGACCGGAGAGGTCATTGTCTGCGGCGCCGATGAGGGGTTGCTCGCGAGCGGTGGGTTTTCGGCCCACACGAAGGGCGAGAGCGCTAATGTCGCGCAGAGACCGAAACCGATCGCTGCGGCGCGCTTTCTGTTTAGCCAGGGGTGGGGGCTACAGTTGTTTATCGATTCTGCCAATTGGTCCTCCTGTTAAGCGGCGGCTCGCTGTTGAACGTCGAGCAGAGTGGATAGACAAACAAAATGGTCCAGTAAGGTGACAGGCGTCTTTCACCCACATTAATTCGCTGTAACTTGCCGCTGGGCGCGACTTTCGGACCCGATCCGTCAACTCTATCGTGCTGCTGACAGGCTTAGCGCCGCCTCGGTCTGCCCCTGTCGCCCCGACTTACGCGTGGCGACGGCTTGCTCCGCCGCAGCGCTGAATCACGGTCACATCCTGAGGAGCACCGCTATGCAGCCTCGGGTGATGTTAACGTCGAGCCTTCCGATGTGTCGCTGGGATTCGTGGTATCCCACCTGAAGCATACACGACCCAGGGATCGCGAAGTCGAGCTGGAGCATGAACGCATCGGCCGTCTGCCGCGACGAAACGATCCGCCGCGGCGAGGCGCCACTTGCATGGAGCAGGACAAAGCGCCTGTCAGGCGGTGCGCCGTTGAGGAGGACTCTCGATCCCGACTGCGCGTCCGCGTCGTTACGTCTCCATTTACGCCGCACCCGCAGGGAGTCGATCGCCCCTCGTCAAGCCGCTGCCGACAACCCGCGCTCGAGAACAGTCGACAGACGGCGCGCGAACGCCGCAGCGTCAGGGAGCTGTTCGCCTTCGATGATTCGGGCTTGGTCCAGAAGAAGCCAGGCAAATTCGGAAAGCTGG
>DASQCY010000633.1:0-1615 GCA_035634495.1 Allostellaceae bacterium | reverse complement strand
TGAAGAAGAAACGCAAGGCCGCAACGGCACTGTTGATGCTCGGCGGGCGTACACCGGTCTGCGCCTGGTGGTGCTGGAAACGGCGCAGGTCCTCCGCCGTCGCCGTGGCCGGAGACCGGCCGATAAAGGCCGCGAAGGCGCACGTTGCGAATGTAATCGCTGCCCGTCTTCTCGCTGAAGCCGCGCACCCTCATGTCTTCGATCATGCGCGCCCGCAGCGCGCTGACAGGCCGGTCGGAAGGATGGGAGGTCATCGGGCGATCCTCTCGAGCTGAAGGTTGCTGGACCTTCAATGCTCGGGATCGGATGCCCCGGTCGTCACCCCCCTACCGCTTACTCCGCCCCGAAACGCTCAGACCGTCACGCGCGCTCCAATCCCGCGAGAGCGGGTTCGTTCTAGGATCAAACTTGGCAGCCGCAGGCCACTTCGAGGAACGGCTGCTTTCGGTTAGAGTTTCGGATGCCGGGCTGGCGTGAGCGGTGGACGCGGAGTGAGGGGGCCGCAGGATACGAGCGCCAGCACGCGACCGGTTCGTCGCGAGCCTTAATTTACTCCGGCGGTCGACGAATGAGGAGGATTGCCCCTTAAGAGACCTTGCCGAGGGGCTTGGGAGCCTGCCGAGTTGGGTGGAAACCCCACCTTTATGAGGGTCGACCTGTCGAGGTATTTGGTTCTGGTGGGTGATGATGTCTTGGCCGTGCTCGGGACGGCTGAATTCGCGCGCATCGTCGGGCTCTCCCTGAGGGTCAGCTTTTCCGCCACGGCAGTTGCCGCGGTTGTCGCATTGCCGTTCAGGGCGGCGTTGACCTAGCAGGAGTGGAACTCTGTGAGCTGCGGCAATTTCAGCGCAGAAGGCTGACACTTAGCGTCGGATGATCGCCGGCATCCAGTTCGCTGCATGACGCGACGATCTGGTTTCGCTCGTCTCGCCCTCAAAGTCGTGAACCACAGGAACCAACGTGAAGCGCTCACGATCGCTCAAGCAGTTCACATTGACAACCGCGCGCGCTCCTGCCGTTGTTTCCGAGACTGCCGCGATGAAGACACCGCAACGACGGCAGATCAGAAAATCACAGGTGCGCGTTCCAAAGCGATAATTCTCGACCAGCGACCAATCATCCGCCCAAACCTCGAATAGCCCCTCAAGGTCCGCAACCATGCGCGGACTATGGCTACGGCAGAACGAGCATGTGCACGCCCGCAGCGCATTGTCTTCCGGCCGCTTCGAAAGCCGAAGACGCACGTGAATATTACCGCAATGACACCCGCCAAAATGTTCCATGCGGTTAAGTCTCGAGATTGGCTGCGCCGGTGTCAAGGGTATGCAGACGAATGTCTATCTCAGCGAGACCCTTGATGCGCTTATGATGGACGCAAACTTACGCGATTGGGCTGCGTCACCCAGGCGTGGCTCGCCACGAGCGAAGACGAGCTGGCGCGATCGACCGGCGGGTATTTCTATCATCAACAGCCGCGTGCGCCGAATAGGATTGCGAGCGATGTCAACATCCAGGAGGAGCTGCTCGCAGAGTGCGGCCGCATCTCCGGTATTCCTCTAACCGATTGATCTCTGCGTTACCTCTTGTCGAGCATCGCCCTGCGCGGTCACGAACA
>DASQCY010000632.1:0-3192 GCA_035634495.1 Allostellaceae bacterium | reverse complement strand
CCGACACGCTGGCGCTCAGCCTGCTCGCACGAACTTGTCGACGCTGCGTTCCTGGGTCAATCCGGCGTAGATGTCGCCGCGCGAGTCGACGCCGACGCCGTGGACATGGCGGCTCTCCAGGCGGGTGAGCACCGTTCCTTTCGCATCTCGGACGCAGATATAGGCAGGCTTGCCGTCGTCTTCCTGCTCGGCGATGTAGAAATTGCCGTCCTTGCCGCGGGTGATGTCGTTGGGGCCCCCCATGCCGGTCCACTGACCGAGGAAGTCACCATCCGGTGAGAAGATCTGGATGCGCTTGTTCGATCGATCGGCCACATAAAGCTTGCCGTCGTCGTCGAAGGCGATGCTGTGCGGCAGGTGGAATTGGCCCTCGGCTTTACCGGGTGTGCCCCAGGATTTGACCAGCCGGCCGTCGCGGGTGAAGCGGTGCACGCGGGCGTTGCGGTAGCCATCGGTCACGTAGATGTCGCCATTGGGGTGGGCCATCATCTCGGTCGGGTGGTTGAACGGCCCGGCAGCGCGCTCGGCCAGCCAATTGGTGACATGGCCAGTGTCGGAGTGGACGCCGCGCTGGCCGAGCTCCAATTGGGGTTTCCCGTCCAACGTGAACGACTTTGCCACTGAATCGGAGCGGTCGGTGGTGTAGACGACATCGCCGACGATTTTCAGACCATGGGGGTCGGTGACCTCGCCGCTGCCCCAGGCGCGGAGATACTTGCCCTCGCGGTCGAAGACCACGACCGGAGGATCCCGGCGCTGGAATACGTAGATGCGGTCTTGCCCATCCGCCGCCACCCGGCTGACTAACCCGAACGGTTCTCCGTCGGGCGATTTGAGAAAATCGCGGACTAGCTCGTAAGTGTATTTGCCTGTACCGACTTGTGCCATTGCTGTCTTCCTCCCGGAGAATGAGTTACGAACGTCCCTTCCACCGCTTACAGCGTCACCTGCCCACACCCATCCTTCCCTTACTCGCAAGCGGGGAGCCCCCGGATGGCCACCCGGCAAGGCGGGCGTTCCGGGGGTAGAGAGGGGGCCTTTTTGTTGCCGACTTGACATCGTACTTACGGATGTAAGTAGGATGTTGCTCCAGAGCGCCTCCACATAGCACGGTGTGCCGCGCGCCGCTCCCCTCAATTGCGGCAGAAAGGCTGGTCGCATTTTTCTGGACCTCTTTAGAGGACCGGAGAATGGGGCTCGTCGACACCGGAATCCTGGGAATGTCGGCTCGCTAAGGCCCACTGTGATCGAACTGTCCGATCAGGGAGGAGCGCCCGGCGTGCTGGAAACTCAGGTCCGGGTCGGTCAGCTTCAGCATCGTCGAGCGCCGCACCCGCGCTGGACCGGTGTAGAACGGGACCGCTAGATCACTGACCTTGGGGTCGAGAGGAGGCTGCCCCGGCAAGGGATTGGGCACCCGCTCCGTCCCAACCTCCAACAGCCCCGGCACGGTGATGCGATGCTCCCCATCGATCGTCTCGAACTGGATCGGAACCTGCTTGGGGACCAAGGGATTAGCGATCAGCGAGCCGAGCACGGCTGGCCAACCGCCGGCTTGGCCCGAGAAGATGCCCGTCAGGGCCTCCGCCTGCTGCTGGTCGGCCCGCTGATCGAGATAGACGCCGAGGGTCCAGCCACCCTGAAAGGCATTTCCGGGAATGCGGAGGTAGAGAACCACGTTCAGGCCGTCCAACCGGATGTCCCCGTGATGGCCTTCCTGGATCCGCCAACCGATGACCGCGTCGCAAGGAAGCGGGATCGGATCGCTCCCGAAGTTGCAGGGACATGTGGTGGCACAACTGCATGCTTCCATGACCTCGCCGCGCATGCGCCACGAAGTGTCCGCCGCCATGACACACCTCCTCGTGCAGTATCGAATGGATTGTTGCCGCGATCGAGTCGGCTTTCAAGCGGGTCGAATTGTGCCGCGCCGTGAGCCCTCCGGCGAGCCGTAGTTTTGAGCGACGAGAAAGATAATCAGGGTCCAGGCATCCAGATCTCGGGCATCAGAAGCAAAAGAACGCGATCGCGACGTCATCGCGTCGAGTTTGTCGGGGCTGTTGATGAGCCGATTGCAGAATGATTGCCGGCACCCTGAACGCTACGTCATTGGCCACCCCTTCAATCCCCGCATCTGGTGCCGTTGGTCGAGGTGGTTGGCGGCGAGAAGACGGGTTCCGCGGCTATCGAACGGGCGCTCACCTTCTACACCGCGATCGGCAAGCAGCCGATACACATTCGGCGCGAGGTGCCGGGGCATGTCGCCAACCGGCTCCAAGCGGCGTTGTGGAGGGAAACGCTGCACCTGGTGGCCGAGGGGATAGCAAGCGTCGCCGATGTCGATACGACGATCAGTGCCGAGCCGGGCTGCGCTGGGCCTTGATCGGGCCGCATCTGACCTTTCACCTTGCCGGCGGGGTCGGCGGTATCGATCATTTCCTCGACCAATTCGCGACGCCGATGGCTAACTTTTAGGAGAGCTTGGGCAATCAGACGTTGACTTCCGAGTCGAAACAGCGTCTCGCCGCGGGCATTACCAACGAAACGGCCGGGCGCGGCGTCGCTGAATTGGCAGCCTGGCGCGACCGCTTCCTCGTCGATCTGCTGGCGCTGACGGCAGGGCAGAAATCGCCAACTGCAGCCGAGTTGTAGGTTAGATGGCGGCCTTGCGCCGAAACTGCTCGTTCTCGCCACGCCGAACGGAGGCCCGGGTTCGACCCGAACCCCAATCGTGACGTAAATTCGTTTGACAGGCCGGGGTCTTGCCGAACAATGCGGCTGTCAGAACCATGGCCCCAAGCGGCCGCTCCCGGGAGCTGTAGATGACCCGTTACCGAGAGATTAACACAGTCGACATGACCCCGGCGCAGAAGGAAGTGCATGACGAGATCGTCGCAGGCAGGCGCGGCCGCTTTGGCGGTCCGTTCCAGATCCTGATCCGTGCGCCAGAGGTATGCCGCCATCTGCAGCGGCTCGGCGAATACCTGCGGTGGGGCAGTTCGCTACCTCCGGCCTTGTCGGAGCTCGCGATCTGCTTGACCGCGCGTCATCTAGGTGTGAGTCTCGAATGGCACGCGCATGCGCCGCTCGCGGTCGAGGCCGGAGTCCCAGCAGCGGCGATCGAGGCCATCCGCACCGGCGCCACGCCCAGCTTCACGGCTAACGACCAGGTCCTCGTCCATCGCGTCGTTA
>DASQCY010000631.1:0-4542 GCA_035634495.1 Allostellaceae bacterium | reverse complement strand
GCGGATCGCGATACGCTCGGCGCGATGCAGCACCTTTCCTTCGTGTGCGGGCCGCAGCGTTATCGCGAGATGCTCGCACGATTGAAAGCGAACGGCGTTGCCATAGAAGCAGGCCCGCTCTTAACGATACCGCCGGCGATTCATTCATTCTACTTCTTCGATCCCAACGGGATCCGGCTGGAGATCGTGTGCGACTACGAAGGTGATGAGGAAGATTTGCGGGTAATCCGCTCCTGCCGCATGCCGGAGGCGGAGCTTCGCACGCAACTCGCGACCGTCAGCGACGACAGCGCGTGGATCGAGGATATGATCGCGGCGATGTCGCGTTAGGTCCGTAGCGGCGATCTGATTCGTCGGCAGGCGGACAGTCCGCGCGTAGCGGGGCGAGCTAAGTTGGCATAGCGATGTTGCGCCCGACCCAGGCCGGTCTGGCCAATCCGGTATGTGCCGCGGCCGCAGCATCGACCCGCTCGCGCGCCTCGGGCAGCCACGGCACGACGCGGCGAGCGCTGAGGTCGATGTGGAGGTACATCAATTCCTGCGTTGCTGCACGCCCTTCGCTCGCCAGGCTGAACATCTCGTGCGCCAAATGCAGGCGTTTGCCGTCTTTCCCGAGGATCTGGGTCGCGATGCGCACCCGCTCGCCGACCAGCAGCTCGCGTTCATAAAGATTGTGCGTCTCCGCAACAAAGGTGCCGTGGTTGGTCGTGTCCTTATAGGCGCGGCCAATACCGATCGCATCGAAGAGTGCGTCGGTCGCGTAATCGAACAGCACGATGTAGTAGGCGAGGTTCATATGGCCGTTGGCGTCGATCCACTCCGGCAATACCTCGCCCTGGTAGCGCTCGAACGGCGCCGGGAAGCTCATCAGCCGGGGCGAGCGGCGGCGAGGATCGCCACCGGGTAGGCATAAAAGATTTCATTATTGTCGAGGCGGACCGGGACACCGAGACGGTCGTCGGCCGCCGATGCTGTGAACATTTCGATGATTTTGACATCGCCGCCGGGGTTCGGAAACGAGCGGGCGAGCAAACCTTGGACAGTGCCGCGCAGCTCGTAGAAGCGCGCGTCGGGCTCGGGAAGGCCGGCCGCGCCAAAGAGGCCTTTCAGCTCCGTCAAGGTCAGGCAGCGGGAATGGGAGGGGTCGCGCAACTTCTCTAGACGGTTGAATGCCGCTGCCTTTGCCGGATCCTCGGACGCATAATCATCGACGACGACGATGCGTCCGCAGGGAGCGCAGACACGAACCATCTCCCGCAGCACCGCGGCCGGGTCGAGGAAGTGGTGGAACGAGAACCGAGTGGTGACGATAGTAAAGCTGGCATCTTGATAGGGCAGGGCATACACGTCGCCCTGCCGCCAGGCGACGTTTGGCAAACCCTTGTCGGCCGCCAACTTGCGGGCCCGCTCGAGCATCGCCGGGGTTACATCTATCCCGACCGCTTCGCGGACATGCGGCGCGAAGGCGCAGACGATAAGCCCCGGGCCGCACGCTACGTCGAGGAGGCGGTCATCGGAGGTGGGCCGGGCGGCCTCTACGATCATCCGCAGAGCATCCTCGTCGGTGATCGTGGGCGCGGTGCTGAAGACCGTCGCCTGCCGCGTGAACTGGTCGAGAATCAGGTTCTGGTGGCTGGTATCCGTCATTAGCTCTCCAATCGATTGCGGCGCGGGCTTACAGCGGACCGTTGGGCAGCACCAGCACCTTGCCGCTCCGGCCGCCCTGCTGGGCACGGACCAACGCTGGCTTGATGTCCTCGATCGGGTAGAAGGAATCGATCGGCGCCTTCAGCACGCCGTCACGGATCTTGACCGCGAGATCGGCATAGATCTCCCGCACTTGCGCGGGGGTGCGCTTGGCGAGGCCGCGGCCGAGATTGAACCCGGTCAGGCTGACACCGCGCATGTTGAGGGCGGCGCGCCCGATCGCCGGATCCTCCCCCGACATCGAACCGTAGCTTACAACCACTCCGCCGTCCGCAACGCTGTCGGCGATGCGTCTGCACGCATCGCCGGAGACCGCGTCGATGCCGAGCCGAATCGGTCCACCGCCGGTGGCCGCTCGTGCGCGCTCGGCCAAGTCAGCCCCGTCTTTCAGGACGACATCGGCGCCGAGATCGCGCAATTCGGCGGCCACGTCGTCGCGGCGCACGACATTGACCGTGCGCACACCCCGCGCCCTCGCCAGCACGATCAGATGGCGTCCGACGGCAGAATTGGCGACGTCCTGGATCATCCAGTCGCCCGGCTTGAGGTCGACATGATCCTCCAGCAGCAGGAGTGCGGTCGCCGGGTTGATGCGCAGCATCGCCGCCTGCGCCAGATCGAGGCCCGCCGGGACCGGAATAGCGTCCTCGCTGCGGATGCGGCGGCGCTGCACCCAATTCTCGCGTTGCATGTTGACCACGAGATCGCCCGGCCGCACCTGGGTGACGCCCGTCCCCACGGCCGAGATCCGGCCGACACATTCCGCACCCGGGGTCGCCGGCAGCGGCGGGCGCAGCCGGTAGCTGCCGCGGCAGAACGAGACGTCCGCGGGGTTGATTGGAAAAGCGAGCACGTCGAACACAACCTCGTCCGGACCCGGGACGCCGACATCGGGCACCTCGACGCAACTAGCCACCTCCTGCGGCGTGCCATAGGCGGTGAGATCGACTCTCTTCATTTCACCATCCTCCATCGATACCGATTGCCTGGCCGGTGACGAAGGCCGCCTGGTCCGAGGCGAGAAAAGCGATCATCGCCGCAACCTCGTCGGGGCTGCCGAAGCGGCCGACCGGGATCGCCTTGGCCCGCTCCCGAAAACCGACTTCGAGATCGTCGCCATATTCGCGCCGGTTGGTGCTGATCGCCCGCGAGGTGCGGATTGGACCCGGGCAGACGGCGTTGACGGTGATACCAAACGGCGCCAGGTCGAACGCCAGCGATTTGGTGAAGCCGACGATCGCGGCCTTGGAGGCGGCATAGGCCGCGCGGTGCCGGCCGGGCCTAAAGGCGGCCTTCGAAGAAACGCTGACGATGCGACCCCAGCGCGCCTGGCGCATAGTCGGCACTGCGGCGCGCGACATCAGAAAGGCACCACGGGCGTTGACACCCATCGTTTTGTCCCAGGCCTCGAGCGGCACATCCTCGATCTCGTTGCGATCGGCCCCCTGCGGCGCTCCGGCATTGTTGACCAGGATGTCGAGCCGGCCGTAGCGCTCCAGCACTTCTTCGACCATCCGCCCGGCATCGGCTTCGACGCTTACGTCGCCGAGAGTCGAGGAAGCGGTCCTGCCGCTCTTGACGAGCTCCTCGACCAGGCTGTCCACCCCGCCCCAGGAGCTGTCGAGATCGCCCTCGACATTGTGCTCGTTCGCGACACCCGTCGACACCACATCGGACACCACGACGGTTACGCCGGCTGCCGCGAGCGACCGCGCGGTCGAGTTGCCGATGCCGATCGACTTGCCGCAGCCGGTAATCAGCGCAACACGAGCGGAACTGGGCATCGCAGACTCCTTTTTAGATCGCGTCACAATACGAGAAGAGGGTACGGTTCGCGGCGTCAAGTCCGAAGTGCTCACACAATCGACAAGATTGGCACCGACTTGTCTGGCCCCACCGGCCGGCACCAATGCCGACACCATCTCAGGGCGTTCCATGGCGAAAATCGGTGCGATCCTCACCCTATTCCTGATCACGTTCGGCGCAGGCGGCGTCTCTGCGGATGAGAAGCCGGACGCCGAGCTTCCGTCGCGGGTCTCGACCCACCATGCAATCGCGCTCGGCGACCGCCGGCTCGAGTATGACGCGATCGCCGAGACTTTGCCGCTGACCGACGCGAAGGGTGCGGCGACCGCCACGGTCTTCACGATCGCTTATCTGACGGACGTTACACAGCGACACGAGCGGGCCGTCAGCTTCGTGTTCAACGGGGGCCCGGGAGCGGCCTCGGTTTTTCTGCATCTGGGCGCTCTCGGGCCGCGAATCATGGAGACGCCGGAAAACGGGGCAGTCCCGAACCCTCCGGTTCGCCTCGTCGACAACCCGGCGACGTGGCTCGGCTTCACCGACCTTGTCTTCGTCGACCCGGTCGGCACCGGCTTCAGCCGAGGCAAGGGCAAGGAAGAAAACCCGGACAAGCCGTTCTGGGACGTGCGCGCAGACATTGCCTCGCTCGGCGCAGTCATCCGGCTGTGGCTGACCCGGCACGAGCGTTGGAGCTCGCCGATCTATCTCGTCGGCGAGAGCTATGGCGGGTTTCGGGCGGCGACACTGGCGCAGGAACTGCCGCACGAGGTCGGGGTGACGGTCAATGGCCTCGTGTTAATCTCGCCGGCGCTCGACCTCTCGGCCCTACATCAAGACGAGCGCGACCTCCTCGCCGCTGCTTTCTTCCTGCCGTCCTACGCCGCGGTCGCTGCCGCAGGAGATCCGTCGCTGCGAGGACGAGACCGCGGCGCGGTCGAACGCTTTGCCCTCTCGGACTACCTGGTCGGTCTCGCTAGTCTCAAAGGCGACCCGCCGCCGGGTGACCCCTTCATCGCCAGAGTCGCCGAA
>DASQCY010000630.1:0-2628 GCA_035634495.1 Allostellaceae bacterium | reverse complement strand
CGCCCGAAAGAACGAGGCAATCGGCGTAATATCCTCAACGATGTTGAAGGGCAGCTTCTCGTAAAAACTCGCGTTGATCGCGTGCGATATCGACACGTAAAACATCGTGTAGCCATCTGGGCGGGACCGTATGGCCTCGGCGGCGCCGAGGTTGCCGCCGCCTCCAGGGCGGTTTTCTACGATGAATGGCTGGCCGAGCCGCTCCGAAAGCAACTGACCGAACAGCCGACTATGCACATCGTTCGCGCCTCCCGCCGCGAACGTGACGATGACCCGCACCGGCCGCGTCGGATAGGCTTGCGCCCTCGCGATCCGCGAGATGGCCGGCAGCGCGACAGCGGCAGCGGCGAGATGCAGAAATTGCCTTCGGTTGGGAAGTTTCAACTTGAACGTCCCTCACATTATTCGATCACCTCGTCGGCCAGTGCCAGCAACCTTTCGGGAATTTCGAGGCCAAGTGCCTTCGCGGTCTTGAGGTTGATCGCAAACTCGAACTTTGTCGGCAGCATAACCGGCAGATCACCCGGCTTCTCGCCTTTGAGGATGCGTCCGGCATAAATGCCGGCTTGACGGTATGCATCGGACATGCTGGTGCCGTAGCTCATCAGGCCGCCGGCAGTGACGTATTCGCGCAAGACATAGATCGCGGGAATTCCGTGTCGGGCCGCCAGCGCGATAATCCGTTCCCGTTGGGACAGCATGCCGCCGCCCACGTGCAGCGCGCCAGCCCCACGTTGCACGAGCGTTACAAAGGCGGTCTCGATTTCACGAGCGCTGCTGCCATCGAGGACGATGAGTTGCTGCCCGACGGCCGAAGCCGCAACCCGGACCTCTGAGAGAAACCGCTCGGTAGTGGGGAATTTGGGATCGACGAGCACGGCAATGCGCGCGGCTCCCGGCCGCAACTCACGCAAGAACGCCAGCTGCTTCGCCGCAAGTTCCACCGACATGAAGCTAACACCCGTGACATTGCCGCCGGGCCGGTTGAGGTTGGTGACAAGGCCATTCCTGACCGGGTCGAACCCGGTCGCAAAGACGATTGGCACGGTCGTGGTTGCGGCCTTGGCCGCGAGCGCCGAAGGGGTATTGCCGACGATCAGGGCTACCTGCCGGCGAAGAAGGTCCGCCACCAGAGGCGGCGACCCTCGCCCCGAGTGGAATTCGATCGCGACGTTCTGGCCCTCGATAAAGCCTGCTTCCTTCAGGCCCTGGCGGAACGCGGCCACGAAGTGCGGCACGTCAGTGAGCGTCCCGCTGTAGAAAAACCCCACCACCGGCATCGCCGTCTGCTGCGCGCGCGCGGCGAGCGGCCACGCGGCAGCCGCGCCGCCGAGCAGCGTGATGAATTGGCGGCGCCTCATTCGATCACCTCGTCGGCGCGCGCGAGCACGGCCGTGGGTACGTCAAGGCCGAGCGCCTTTGCGGTCTTGAGATTGAGCACCGTCTCGAATTTGGTCGGCGCCTGCACCGGCAGGTCGGCTGGCTTCTCGCCCTTGAGGATGCGATCGACATAGCCGGCCGCTTGCCGGAACTCGCCGATGATATCAGGCCCATAGGAGATCAGGCCGCCGTCAGCGACGAAGAAGCGGTCCCAGTAGACTGCCGGCAGCTTGTGCCGCGCCGCCAGCGTGAGGATCAGATCGCGATGACGCACCGCCGCACCGCTCGGCGCCGGGATCAGGCCGCCATGCGGAGAACGGGCGAAAATCTCGACGGACTGCTCGATTTCCCCAGCCTCGCGCATGTTCAACGGGATCACCTCGACCCCGAGCGAGGGCGCTACCGCCTGAATGGCGGCAAATGTGGTGATTGCAAAGCCCTGGGCGGCATCGCGAAGGACCGCCACTCGCGTGAGGGCCGGTGCTATCTCTTTGAGCAGTTCCAGCCATTTCCCGCCTATGCTGAATTCCCAGTTCATGAACCCGGTGGCGTTGCCGCCCGGCCGTGCCAGGCTGTCGACGAAACCGGAACCGACCGGATCATTAGCGAGCGTGAACACGATCGGGACGGTGCGGGTTGCCTGCAGCGAAGGTCCTACGGTCGAAGTGCCGCCGGCGAGAATGACGTCGGGCGCGAGCGCGGCCAATTCCGCCGCCTGTCTGCGAAGTTCGGCGGCATCGGGCGTGGCATAGCGAGTGTCGATGCGCACGTTGCGGCCGATGATCCATCCCGATTGCGCCAGCGCCTGCAGGAAGGCGCCGATGCGGGCCTGCCATACCGGATCGTCTGCAGCTGCAGGCAGGAGCACACCGACGCGCCGCACCCGCTCGCCCTGCTGCGCGCGCGCCGCGAGCGGCCACGCGGCTGCCGCGCCACCGATGAGCGCGATGAACTCACGGCGCGTCATTCGATCACCTCGTCGGCCAGTGCCAACAACTTGTCGGGGATTTCGAGGCCGAGCGCCTTCGCGGTTCTGAGATTGATCAGGAAGGCAAATTTCGTGGATTGCTGTACCGGCAAGTCGGCCGGCTTCTCGCCTTTGAGAACGCGGCCAGCATAGACGCCGGCCAGACGGTACGCATCGGTTATGCTCGTTCCGTAACTCATCAGGCCGCCGGCCGTGACGAACTCGCGCAAGACATAGATCGTGGGAATTCTATGTTGGGCCGCTAGCGCAACAAGCCGTGC
>DASQCY010000629.1:0-3015 GCA_035634495.1 Allostellaceae bacterium | reverse complement strand
TGTACAAAGTCGCCGATATCGATGCGCTTGCGCTCCGTCGGAAGTTCCGATCTCGTATTTCCCTCCCGGCATGAGCCATGATTATCGCCTCAGCTAGATCCGCGCAAGGCTCCTCCCGGCCAACATTTAGTGCCAATCCCCCAGCTTCCCGAGTAACCACGGCATAGAGGACGGCTTCGGCCGCATCGTCGACGTAAAGAAGATCCCGGCGCGGCTCGCCGCCCCAGACCTCGAAGGGCTCCGCCTCGATCACCCGCCGTAGCCAGATGCGTGGTATGCACATCAGGACGCGAAGCGATCTACATGTGGGTCTCGTATATATGCCTCTAACCGAACGCTACCGGCTCAAGAAATATTCCAGAAGATGAGCCTGGCTTATTCGTGGGAAGGACTGTTGCGCAAATTGGGGAGTTCGCTCATTCCCTGCTATCGAATGTCGGAAAATCCGCCGGCTAAACCTGCATCACTCTGTTCCGGGAAAAGGAGGAGGGCGAGCCTTTAACAGGCTGGAGACCCCCCGCAATTGAATAATCAAAAGGTTCACGTCGGACGAGGACACGCCACACTGATCTGACACTTTTTGGCTCTGCATCCCGACCAACAAGTTGCCCGCGGGCTAGTTATCCGCCAGCAAAGGCCTCCACGGCCGATCGAGTTCCAACACTCCCGATGGTGCGGCGGATTCTTCGTACAGTAACTGCGCTTCGCTGGAGGGGCCGCGACGCGAGCCAAGTGCCTTCACCCGGATAGTGCGGCAAAGGACACCTTGGGGGACGACTATGATATCGCCGATCCGGATGAGGTGTCTGGCCTTCCTGACGACGACCCCGTTGAGGATGATCGCTCCGGCCGTGCAAAGGCGGGAGGCGAGCGAGCGGCTTTTGGCGAAGCGGGCGAACCACAGCCACTGATCGAGGCGCCGGCTCGTTGGCCCGGGCGAACCGCTTCTGCTCAAGTGAGATTCAACTCTCGCAATTTGGCGAAGGGATGCCCCTCCGCCGTCGACGGCCGATGGCGGCTTTTGACAAGGTCGAGTTGGCCGCGCCGCGGTCCGCTAAATTTCTCCTCGCCAGCGCGAATGACTGCACGATAGCCGAGCGCTGCAAGCAGTCGTCGCAGGGCGGGCCGTTCGACCCCTAAGATTGCCGCTAATTCGTCATCCGCCGAGAAAGCACCGAAGCGAGCGAGACGTCGCGCTGCGGCCGCGAGCCGCTCCAACCGATCTGGACGCAACGCGAGCCCGCTGAGCACGCGCAGGCCTATCGCTGCATAGAACGAGGCCGGTAACGTCGGATCGATTTCGATCACCTTGGTGAGATACCGTTTGGACAGCAGTGGCGGCCCTGACCGCCCATGTTGCACCGCCCACAAGAGAGCGCGAAAGCGCGCAGTATCTGTGCGCTGCATCGGCTCGAAATAAATGCTTTCGGTGCCGAATCGGAGGCCGAGCCTGCTTAACGCCATTCGATCCGCCGATTCAAGAGCCCTAAGCTGATGACAGACGTCGGCTCTCGGTACGCATCCGAGTTCGCCTACGAGTTGGAAGACGAGCCCCCGCCCGACACTGCCCAGCGGCAACGCTTGTGCCGCGAAGAGTGGCGCCAACCGTCGCTCGATCTCAGCGCGCAGAAAAGCCTGCAGACGCTGTCTTATCCTTTCGCGTGCCTCACGCTCAACAAAATCGCCGGTTAGTGGATCTACGCGCGGTGTGAGCATCCGGTCCCCTGCCACCAATCTCCCGACGGTGCCACCGCGCCAGCACAGCATTCCACTGGGGTCTATCGCGAAAACCTCATCCGCATCCGCCGCGAGGCGCCGTATGCGGGAGGCAACTTCCTTCCGAAGCACGCGGCTTGCGGCGGCGATCAGCATCCGCGCCTCGGCACCGTCGACCGCGTCGGGCACGAAATGCAATCCGTCGAGTCGGCCGACATAGCTCCCCCCGACATGGACCTCTCCCGCGTCCGAAACCAAGGCCAGCAGTTCGGCTTCGGATGCAAGCTGGCGGATCAGCAAGGCCGACCGCCGATCGACGAAGCGCTGTGTAATGCGATCATGCAGTGCATCCGAGAGCCGATCCTCGATACCGCGGGCGCGCTCCTGCCACGCCGTCGCGTTATCGACCCAGTCACCGCGATGGGTGATGTAGGTCCAGGTACGAATGTGCGCGATGCGCGCCATCAGCGTGTCGATGTCGCCGTCGACGCGGTCGAGATTTGCCATCTGTCCCGCGATCCAACCTGTTGGAAGCCGTTGCTCGAGGCCAGCCAAATGGTGAAAGCAATGACCAAGTAGCCGAGTGTGGCTGTCTGTCATAGCCTTGCGAAAATCGGGGATCTGACATACCTCCCACAGCAGGCGAACCGCGCCGGGATGTACCGCCAACTTAACGACTTCCTGACTGCGGGAGAGCGCCTGCAGGGCGCGGTGGTCGTCGGCTTCGCGGGTCTGGACCAGACCGGGGATCGACGGGTGCTCTTCGAGGCTCTTCAGCAGTGCCGCGACCGACTCGAAACGCAGCCGTGTGTTGCGCCAATTCAAGCGTGTGAGCGGATCGAACCGGTGCGCCTCGACCGCCTCAACGATCTCCGAATTTAGCGGTCCTTGTTCGGCGGTGGTGCCGAAGGTGCCGTCGCTCATGTGGCGCCCCGCACGACCCGCAATTTGAGCGATCTCGGCAGCATTGAGTGGGCGCGGGCCGCGGCCGTCGAATTTGCCGATCCTGGCGAAGCCGACGTGGTCGAGATCCATGTTAAGCCCCATCCCGATCGCATCGGTGGCGACGAGATAATCAACTTCGCCGGCTTGGAACATGCCGACCTGTGCGTTGCGCGCCCGCGGGCTGAGGGCACCGAGAACGACTGCTGCTCCGCCTCGCTGACGGCGGATGAGCTCGGCGAGAGAGAACACGTCTGCTATCGTGAAAGCAACGACGGCGCTCCGCGGTGGTAACCGCGTCACCTTTTTGTGGCCGGTATAGGAGAGTGTCGATAAGCGCGGCCGACTCACATATTC
>DASQCY010000628.1:0-2268 GCA_035634495.1 Allostellaceae bacterium | reverse complement strand
TGAGCGGCCACCGGCCGCTCCAGCGCGACGCGGCCCGATGCGGGCACGCTGTTGAGGCGCAATGCGAGCGCCTTGCGTTCGTTCAAGGCGGCCCGCATGCCGAGGAGCAACAATGTCACGAAGAGCAGCGAAAACCCTGCCGCCATCACCAGCAGTGGTACCAGCATCGAGGGGTCGATCCGCGGTCCGCCGAGCCGCATCACGCTCGCCGGCTGGTGCAGCGTGTTCCACCAATCGACAGAGAATTTGATGATCGGCAGGTTGACGACGCCGACCAGCGCCAGCACCGAACCGGCCCTCGCGCCGCGGCTCGGCTCGTCGAACGCGTTCACCAGCGCGATGTAACCGAGATACAGGAAGAACAGGACCAGCACCGAGGTCAGACGCGCGTCCCAGACCCACCAGGCGCCCCACATCGGCCGACCCCACAGCGAGCCCGTGGCGAGGCAGACGAAGGTGAAGGCCGCACCGATGGGTGCTGCCGCAGCGCCGGCGATTTCGGCGAGCGGATGCCGCGAAACGAGCGCCACGCCGCTCGCCACGGCGATGAACAGATAGATACTTAGCGCCATCCACGCCGCCGGAACATGGACGTACATGATCCGCACGCTCTCG
The DNA here is from genome assembly GCA_035634495.1 of Allostellaceae bacterium. Taxonomy (GTDB): domain Bacteria; phylum Pseudomonadota; class Alphaproteobacteria; order ATCC43930; family CGMCC-115725; genus AP-15. The sequence continues at coordinate 1,653 of DASQCY010000628.1, read as the reverse complement.
CCCTGCTGGTAATCGGGCGGTGCGGTTACCAGCGCCAGATAGAGCCCGACCGCGAGAACGGCGAGACTCGCTCGCCCGCACCACGGCAGGGCCACGGCGCTGGACCGCATGAAGCGCGCCGGATTGGCAAGCCGGTTGATCATAAATTTCGGGCCGCCTCAGGGAAAAGAATATGCCGCAAATTTCCCTGAGTTTCCCGTGGCGCAGGGAAAAATTTTTGATTCATCGCAATAAATCATTCTTACTCAGATACTTAGAGGCTCAAAGCGGTCGCCGGCAGGGAACTGGCAGGGAAAGCCGCGACAGGTGGCCGTCTGCTCGCTACACCCCACCAACATACGCCGCGATCTTGATCAGAAGATGGCATGACTCATTCGAGCGCTTGGCGCAACGCCGCGGCACTCGCCCAGGGGCACAGCGGCAGCGCTGCCAGGGTCAGGGCGCCGAGGACCAGTAGATGCGCGCGTGCACCGGTTCCGGTAACACTCGCCTCGACGGCACCGGCGCCAAACACCAGCGGCGGCACGTAGAGCGGCAGGACGAGCAGCGACAACAGTACACCTTGGCGCCGCGCGCCGAGGGTCAACGCGGCGGCGACGCTGCCGATCAGGCTGAGAGCCGGGGTGCCGACCACTAGTCCGAGCGTCAGGGTCGGGATCGCGCCAGGCTCGAGATCGACGAGGAACGCCAGGAAAGGGCTGGTCAGCGCCAGCGGCAGCCCGGTCGCCACCCAATGCGCGGCGCATTTGGCGAGTACCGCGAGCTCGAGCGGCAGGCTCGAGAGCGCCAGCAGCTCGAGCCCGCCATCCTGGTAATCGGATTGGAACAGCCGGTCGAGCGACAGCAAGGCCGCAAGCAGTGCCGCGACCCACACGATGCCGGCGCCGATGCGCTGCAAGACCGCGGGCTCCGGACCGACCCCGAGCGGAAACAGCACGACAGCGAGAACAAAGAAGCCGAGGACGAGCCCGGTGTCGCCGCCTTGCCGTAGAGCCAAGCGCAGGTCGCGCCGGAAAAGGCCGATGAAGGCCGCCATCCTCACTCTTCGCCGGCATCACCCTGCGGCGGTGCGAAGGCGTCGAGCCCGATTTCCGTGGCGGCGCCGATCTCCGCCGGGATGTGGGTCGCCAGGGCGACCCGCCCGCCCGCAGCGCGATGCGCCACGATGGCCTGCTCGAGGCGCACCCGATTATCGTCGTCCAACGCGCTGAAGGGTTCGTCGAGGAGCCAAAGAAGCGCGGGGATCACCAACAGTCGGGCGAGCGCAAGGCGGCGCCGCTGGCCGGCTGACAACCAGCGGCAGGGCCACTCGGCCACCGGTTCGAGCGCAAAAGCAGCAAGCGCTGCAGCCAGCCTCGGCGCGTCCCGGCGCACCTCCCGACCGCGTAGTGCGGCCCAGAAAACCAATGTCTCGCGCGGCGTCAGCCCCGGCTTGACGCCGTCCTGATGGCCGACATAGTGCAGCCGCGCGCGATGCTCGGCGACATCGTCGGCAATCGGCGTCGCCCCCCAGGCGAGCCGGCCGGCGGCCGGCGCGATTAAGCCGGCAAGGAGCCGCAGCAGGCTCGTCTTGCCGCTGCCGTTGGCCCCGGTCAGAACCAGTGCACCGCCGGGCGGGAGCCGGAAGGAGAGCCCGGCAAAGACCAGACGCTC
>DASQCY010000627.1:0-1593 GCA_035634495.1 Allostellaceae bacterium | reverse complement strand
GTATCAGCGTGGTCGAGGAAGCCACCCTGACCGAACATCAGCAGGTTGCCGAAGCCGCCGACGCTGTCGCTGAGCGCCTTAATCTGATCGTAGACGTCGTCCGGAGTGCCGGCGAAGCAGGTGCCGCTCTCGATCAGCTGGTCGATCGTCGCGGTGGTCTGGTCGACGGGATTGCCGTTGCGGTCCCTGACAAAGCCGCCGCGCTTGCCGCCCGCCTTGAGCATCGCGATGTTGGCGGCGAGAGAGTTGTAGCCGGGCGGGTTGGTGAACGGCTCGGCCACGATCGGCGAAGTGCGAACATAATCGGCGGCGAGATTGGCTCGCCGCCGGCCCTCCTCCCGCGTGGTGCCGACGCCGACCACTGCGGCATAGGCCAAGCGGTCGGGGCCGGCGGTCCAGCCCAATTCCCGTGCGCGCTGGCGGTAGGCCTCGAACATCGGCCCGGCGGCCGACAGCGACAGCAAGGTGCCGACGACATGGCCGCGCTCGGCCGCCATCCGACCGGTCTCGACGCTCAAACCGGTCATCCACACCGGCGGAGTCGGCTGCTGCAGCGGCCGCGGCCAGATATTGACGTTGCGGTAGTGGAAGAACTCGCCCTCCCAGCTGAACGGGCCGTCGGTCGTCGACATCGCCTTCAAGATCAGATCGTGTGCCTCCCAGTAGCGCCGCATCAGATTGGCCGGGTTGCTGTTTGCCGGCGCGATCTCGTAGGGCGCCCCCTTGACGAGGCCCATCTCGAGCCTGCCGCCCGACAATACGTCGAGCCACGCCATCTCCTCGGCGACGCGCACCGGGTCGGGCCGATTGGCAATCGGCGTGCCGAGCGACAACAGGCGCGAGCGCTTGGTCTCGCGGGCGATGATCGCCAACGCCATCGGCACCGAAATGGTCAGGCAGGTCGAGGTGCTGTGGTGCTCGTTGACCATGATGTCGAGACCGACCTCGTCGCACAGCGCGAATTCGTCGAGATAGCGATTCAGCAATTGGTGGCCGATCTGCGGATCGTAATTGCTGTTGGGCAATACGACCCGCAGTGAGCCGCGCTGCAGCCCTTCTTCCCACGCAGGGTGGTAGGCCATCTCCGAGAAATACCAGACGCGCATGGCGCCCTCCTGTTATCGGTTGCCCTCGATAAAGGCGGTGAGCTTGTCGACGAAGGCCTCGGGTTGCTCCCAATGCGGGAAGTGGCCGGCACCGGCGATCAGCTCGAGACGGGCATTCGGGATCGCCCGTCTCCACTTATCGGCGTAGGCCGGGGTGACGATCCCGTCCTCGGCGCCCCACAGCAGCAAGGTCGGCCGGTCGATCCGGTGCAGCCAACGCTTGAGCCTTGGGTTGTGCATGTAGGGTTTCCAGCCGTAGAGGGCGAAAGCTTCGCGACCATGCACGATGGCGGCGAGCTCGCTGTCGGAAAGAGCGGTGAACTCGACCTCGCCCTTGGCCGGGTCCGCCCAGGCGAGCTTTATGTACTCGGCGTGAGGCAGCGCGTGCATGTCGGCGATGTCGCGCTCGTCGCGCCCGGAGAATTTGACGCCAAGGGGGTCGACCAGCACCAAACGGGAGAAGCGCGCGGTCGAACGCACCATGATC
>DASQCY010000626.1:0-4403 GCA_035634495.1 Allostellaceae bacterium | reverse complement strand
GGATGTCGGCGACGTCGTCGAGGCCGCAAATCATCTCGCGAAGCTCGCGCGCTCGCGGGGCACCGAGCACCGGCGCCACGAGCCCATCGAATTTGGCGGCAAGGCGCGCTCCCTGCTCGGCGATATCGGCGGCAGGAACTCCGGCATCGTGGCGAGCAGTCAGGCACCGCCCGTCGACGAGCTCGAGTTCAAGTTCGCACAAAGTCTGCGGCCAGTTGTTCTGCCAGTCGAACCTCACGCGGTCGCGCAATTTTATCAGACCCGGGTCTCGCGCGTTTTCGGCGCTGTAGGCGCCGAGGCTCGCGGTGTCGACCCCGGCCAACGCCATTGCCACGGTTTGCCGCAGGCTGAACTTGCTCTGCAAGCCGTCGACCGGGACCGGGATATTGCACACCCGGTCGCAGCTCGTATCGAGCCGCAACGCGATGCCGGCGATCATGTCAGGGGTCAGCCGGTGCTCCACGCGCAGCCGGCGGGCGCATTCGATCGGGGCATGGGTAAAGTAGCAGGCGGCGTGGTATTTGAAGAGGTTGGCGAGGAGGTGGAAGCCGGCTGCGGGTGTCGCCAAGGCGGCGTTCGGCACGAAGTCCGGCCCATGGGTCAGCGCGAAACCCTGGCTGCACTCGACGATGTCGGTGCGGCTTGAAAAGCCGCGCTGGGCGAGGCGCGCCGCGAGCAGCCCGTTTTGCGCCGCCTTGCCAGCGTGGAACGGCTTGCACATCGTGCCGAATTGCGATTTGAGCCCGGCCGCTTGCGTGCCGGCGATGCCGAGCGCTGTCGCCGCCGCCTCGGCATCGAGGCCGAGCAGCCATGCGCAGGCCGCCGCCGCACCAAAGGTCCCGACGGTGCCGGTGGAATGAAAGCCGAAATTGTAATGGCCGGGCTGTAATGCGGCGCCGATGCGGCAGGCGGTCTCATAACCGGCGACGAACGCGGTGACGACCTCGCGGCCCGAGGAGCCCTTGAGCTCCGCCAGAGCGAGCAGCCCGGGCAGGATTGCGACCGAGGGATGCCCCGGCATCGCCATGTTTACGTCGTCGTAATCGAGCGCATGCGCCGCCGACCCATTGACAAGCGCCGCCGAAAGCATCGGCAATCGTGCGCTATGGCCAATGATGCTCGACTGCGGCGACCCGCCGGCCTCCACCATCTCGTCCAGCAAGATCTGGACGAGCGGATCCTGGGCCGCGGCGAGCGCCACGCCGAGGTAGTCGAGGATGCATTGCCCTGCGAGCTCTCGCACCGGCGCGGGCAGCTCGTCGTAGCGTAAGGCGATCGCTCTTTCGGCGAGAGCCGGGGTTAGATCGGCCTGTGTGCGGTTCTCGCTCATTTTGTCCATCTTTATCCTCTGATCTAACCGAGTTCTATTTTCCAGAGCTTGGTATAATAAGGGGCATCCTCAAGATTCTTCCTGAGAACAAATTTCTGGTCATCGTGATTATAATCTATACCCGGTACGTCTGATTGGGAGAGGGGCGCCATGAATTTCGCGGACAATTCCCCGGCGTCTTGGAAGTCGCTACCGTCGATGGTATCTCGACTGTCGGCAAATTGATGGAATCTTTCCTCAACGAGCGCGCACCCCGGCGTAGCGAGCGATTCCAGAAGAGCGCTCGTACGCAGGGCCAGCCCCATCGGCACGGTAATCGTGTCCCAGCTTCCGTTGTGCATTCGGCGCATGCGCTCGAAAGCGATCGGCCCTGCGGCTCCACCAAACCGCATTTTCATCGGCTTTTCCTGAAAATCGCCCGCCCTTCTGACCAATTCCTTTGCACAGCGCACAATTCTCTCGGAACTACTGTCGATCAGCAGGATCGAATCGCCTCCCGAAACGTCCACGAACATCAGATCTCTGCAGATTTCTCGCGCCCACTCGTATAATTTTCTTGTCACTATCTCGTACAGCTCCGAGTTCATGACGTGGCTGTAGCCCACCATGTCGCCCTTGAGCACGAATGAGTACGTGATCGGGTCTTCCCATTCGAGCTCATTGCCAATGATGTTTCGTGTGTCGTAGCCGCGGGTGAATTTCCCCGCCGACCTCTCGTAGATTGATTGATCGAGTGCCGGGTGAATGAGGTAATACTCCGAGATCGGCAATTCCGGGTCATTGCTGATCTGGATCTCGGTCGGCTGCAGAAAGCATTGCCGCCAGCGGCCTTGATTGCCGAATTCCAGCCGCACGATGCCGAGCAGACCGAGTTTATGCAGTACCGAGAACGGGTGGCACATTTCACCGTCGGGGTCACGCGACGCCGCATCCCCGAGATCGGCGACATAGGCCTCGGTGACTTCCTCGAGCTGGTCAAACGTCAGCACATTTGCTTCTATCCGCCTGAACAGCAGCTCTCGGTTCGGTACAGTAAAGAACGGGCGCATTTCTCCGAATATCGAGTCGACGATCGTCTTTGTCGCCGTATCTACCGCACCTCGGATGGCTTGGGCCGAGCGCCGGCTTGGGTTGATTTTGACGATCTCGCCACCGATGAACATTAGGTCACGTGGTCGGTACAACGTGTGTCGAAGAAAGTAATCAAAGATACGTTCAGGCCTTGATATAAACCGATGGTCGACCAGCTTGTTCGCCTCTCCGACCAACCGTAACATTACGTCGGAGCTGTCAGAGTCGACAAGGCGGTCCTTCGGCGTAATATCGATATTCTTTAAGAATATCTTTTCGAGATCATCACGCGTGTATTCAATCTTGGTGCATCGGCCCGAAATTTGAAACGCATCGCTTTCTACCTCCGGCATTTTCAAAAATGCCTCATGCCGAATCGTGCAATAAATCTTGATGTGATGGTTGGTCTTTTCCAGCTCGTAGGCGACGCTAGCGAGCGCTATTTGGGCGAGCGACCACACCGCGTTGCTGCGGTTGCGATAAAGGCTGTGACGGCCGCTGGTCCGTGCTGAACGATCTTCCAGCACCGGGCGAAAATATTCGTCGACGTTGTCGATAAAAAATACAATCTGCGTATTGATCCGATTGAAATATGGAAAAATCACATTTGATTTCGCAATGATATTAATGATATATCTATAATCTTGGCTCAGCAAGTCCGCGAAAATCTCCCCGGCTTCAAAATACTTGTGGTCATCGGCGATAATCCGGCTGTACCAATCGTGGTCAAGCAACGTCCGGTCGCTGGGCCGCTCTCTGGTGGCGCGGGCGAATGCCTTTATGGCCGACAGCGACAACGATATTTTCCACAAGGATTTCCAGAACTCGTAATCCGATGACAAGAGATCGAGCAGCTCTCGTTTGATGACCGGGAATATTCCGAGCGGCCGATCGATAAACCGGTTTTCGGCCATCACGATCTGCCCCGATCTGGCCTCGAGTAACGACTTTTTCTTGGCAATCAGGAGAAGAGTTTTGCCGTAACCTTTGGGAGCAACCAGAATGGTGCGTTCCTGATGCTTCGGCGCAAGATACGCTTTTATCGAGCTCGTTTCGTGAATGAGCGTGTGCCGGTAATGGTCGTACGCCATTTCTGGCAGCGTATCGGCCTCGACCCGCCACGGTCCCTGGATCGGTTGCCTTTCGGACATCGACTCGCTCCTCCCCACCGCGCTAGTCAGCGGCCTTTGAAGCGCGGTTTGCGTTTTTCGTTGAACGCGAGAACGCCTTCCCGCCGGTCTTCGGTCGGGACCATTCGGTTGTAGGCTTCGATCTCGAGCATCATGCCGCTCGCGAGGTCCATTTGCAGCCCGAAATGGATGGCGTGCTTGGCTTGCCGCACCGAGATCGGGGCGTTGTCCGCGATGCGCCGCCCGGTCTCGATCGCCTCATCGACGACATGCCCCGGCGCGCAGATGCGATTGACCATGCCCCATTCATAGGCCTCCGCCGCGGTGAACGGGCGCCCGGTCAGGATGATCTCCTTGGCGCGGCGCTCACCGACGGCGCGTGGCAGGTTCTGTGTTCCGCCGGCGCCCGGCATGATGCCGAGAGTGACCTCGGTCAGCGCGAAGCGCGCCGTCTCATCGGCATAGATAAAATCGCAACACAATGCCAGCTCGCAGCCGCCGGCATAGGCAGCACCGTTGACTGCACCGACGATTGGCACCGGGCAGCCGATAAAGGCACGGATCATGCACTCGAACAACAGATGCTGATCCTGCCAGGCCTCGTCGGTCATGCCGTTGCGCTCCCTGAGATCGCCCCCGGCGCAAAACGCCCGCTCGCCCGCACCAGTCAGGACGATGCACCGCTGTTTCGCCGGCGCCTTATTGATCTCGTCGAAAAAAGCCAAGAGATCGCGTCCCATCTGGGTGTTCATCGCGTTGGCGACTTCAGGCCGGTTGAGTGTCAACAGCAGCAGCCCCTCGCCGCGGTCCTCGACCCGTGCCGTCTGGTACTCGCGGTTCATCCGAATATCTCCTCTCGGCGCAAACTATAG
>DASQCY010000625.1:0-2082 GCA_035634495.1 Allostellaceae bacterium | reverse complement strand
TGGCCGCTCGCCATTTTGGTTTCGATGCTTTTCGCATTGGCGATCGGAGCGCTCTCGCTGCGCACGCGCGGCTTCCAGTTCATCATGGTAACGCTCGCCTTTGCCCAGATGGTCTATTACTTCGCCCAGAGCCTGCGCAATTGGGGCGGCGACGACGGCTTCACCCTGCCCCAGCGCGACAGTTTGAAGTTCATTTCGCTCGCCGATCACACGACCTTCTATTACGTCGTGCTTGTTCTGCTGGTGCTGGTCGTGTTGCTCGCGAACCGAATCGTCAAGTCGGAGTTCGGCATGGTGATCCGCGGCATTCGCGACAACGAGCGGCGCGCGGCCGCCGTCGGTTTTCCGCCCTACCCGTACAAGCTCGTCATCTTCGTCATCGCCGGCGGCATCGCGGGACTCGCCGGCGCGCTCATGGCTAATCACGCGAAGTTCGTCAGTCCCGCGACGATGAGCTGGCAGTTGTCGGGCGAATTGCTCGCGATGGTCATCCTGGGCTCGGCCAATTCCCTGATCGGGCCGATTCTGGGCGCCGCGTTCTTCCTCGCGTTTCGCGACGTACTGTCCGATTTCACCGAGCATTGGATGCTGTTCTTCGGTCCGCTGTTGGTCGCGCGCGTGCTGCTGGTGAAGGATGGCATTTGGGGCATGCTCGTGCGCGCGACCGGCGCCGACGACAAGCTCGGCGAGCCCAAGGTCGATTTCCCCGAGGCGCTTGAGCGCGCGGCCGATTCCAAGCCGGGAGCCGCCAAGTGAGCGAGTCCCTGCTCGAGATCGAGCACTTGTGCAAGGCGTTCGGCGCGCTCGTCGCCACCGACGGCGTGACGCTCGCCATCCGCAAAGGCGAAACCCACGCGCTCATCGGTCCGAACGGCGCCGGCAAGACCACGCTGGTCGGACAGTTGACCGGCGAACTCAGGCCGGATGCGGGGCGGATCATCTTCGACGGGCGCGACATCACCGAGCTGTCGACCGCGCGCCGCGCGCGGCTCGGACTGGCGCGATCGTTCCAGATCACGAGCATTTTCGACAGCTTCACCGCCGAGGGAAACGTTGCGCTCGCCGTTCAGGCCACCGAGCGCCACAGTTTTCGATTTTGGAAGCCGGCGGAACGCATTGCGCGCCTGCGTCAGCCGGCGCGCCAGCTCATCGCGGACGTCGGCCTTTCCCGCCTCGGCAACGTCATCGCGTCGAAAATGTCACACGGCCAGCACCGGCAGCTCGAGCTCGGCATGGCGCTCGCGACCCATCCGACCATGTTGCTGCTCGACGAGCCGATGGCGGGTTTGGGCATCGAGGAGTCGCGCGCGATGTCGAAACTGTTGGCGAGCGTGAAGGGGCAATACACGATCCTCTTGATCGAGCACGACATGGACGCGGTGTTCTCGCTTGCCGACCGCATCACGGTCCTGGTCGGCGGCCGCATCGTCGCGTCCGGGACCGCCGACGAGATCAGAAACCATCCCGGCGTGCGCGTGGCCTATCTGGGCGAAGAGGATGACGCGGGAGACGTCCGTGCTAACGGTTGAAGGGCTCGAGACGAGCTACGGTCAGAGCCAGGTGCTGTTCGGCGTCGATCTGGAAGTACGCCGGGGCGAGGTGGTGACGCTGCTCGGGCGCAACGGCATGGGCAAGACCACCACCATCCGTTCGATCATGGGCATGACCGCGCCGCACGGCGGCAGCGTCACGTTCGAAGGGCGGCAGCTGCGTGGGCTCAGCTCGTTCCGCATCGCCAAGCTCGGGCTGGGTCTGGTGCCGGAAGGACGCTGCATCTTTCCGAGTCTCACGGTGTGGGAGAATTTGACCGCGACCGCGGGGACGGGGCCGAGCGGCACGCCGCGTTGGACCACCGATGCGATCCTCGAGCTGTTTCCCTGGATGCGCGAGCGCAGATCGCAAATGGGCGGCCAGCTCTCGGGCGGGGAGCAGCAGATGCTCGCGATCGCGCGCGCGTTGATGACCAACCCGGAGCTGTTGATCCTGGACGAAGCAACCGAAGGCCTCGCCCCCATCATCCGCAGCGAGATCTGGAAAGTCTTGGGTCAGCTCAAGCGCGGCGGCCAATCGATCCTGATCGTG
>DASQCY010000624.1:0-10463 GCA_035634495.1 Allostellaceae bacterium | reverse complement strand
CGCAATAACGGGGATTGGGAGGCCGGATCCGCTACGCCAGAGCCGGAGGCGGCCGCGGCGCCAAAGGGACGAAGGCAGGTAGCGCCGCTTTCCCTGCCGCGACGGGAAACTCAGGGAAAAATTTTTTCTCGGACTCGCGCTGCCTCGAAAATTCGTTTGCTATCATGGCTTTGCACACGATCTTCCGGTGAAAACGAAGGCGCGGCAGGGAAACGGCAGGGAAGCCCGAAAATGCTCGGATCGCCGCTTGGCATAGACCGATCAGTGCTATCATATTAATTATTAAATTGATCTTTTCTCATGGCTGCTATATAGTGCGAGACTTCGCTGCGACAAGCGGGCGGCAGTGTCGTCCGCGCCGCGCGGGGTGGAACGGATGGCAGCAGCCCCCTGTCGAAACAACGCGCCTTCAAGTCCCACAAGAGCCCGCGGACGGCCGCCCGCCCCGGGAGGCGTCCCAGGCACGGGGCGGGGTGCTAGACGGTGCGCATCAGCGCATGCCGCTTGCGGCCGGCGCTGAGCTTGGCCATCCCGAGCGAGTCGAGGTCGGCGAGAGAGACCATGCGTGTCTCGTTCTCGACCGGCGTGTCGTTGATGCGCGCGCCGCCGCCTCGGATCAGCCGCCGCGCTTCGCCGTTGGAAGCGGCGAGCCCGGCGCGGCTGAAGAGCTCGAAGGCGGGGATGCCGCAGGCCAGCAGGTCGCGCGGTAGGGTGATCATCGGCAGGTCGCTGCCGCGGCCGCCGCTTTCGAAGACCGCGTGGGCGGTTGCGGCCGCCGTTTCGGCCGCTTCCCGGCCGTGACACAACGCGGTCGCTTCGGTCGCCAGCACCTTTTTGGCTTCGTTGATCTCGCTGCCTTCGAGCCGCTCGAGGGGAGCGATTTCATCCCTCGGAAGCTCGGTGAAAAGGCGCAGAAAGCGGCCGACATCGGCATCCTCGGTATTGCGCCAGAATTGCCAGTATTCGTAGGGAGACAATTTCTCGGCGTTGAGCCACACGGCCCCACCGACGCTCTTGCCCATCTTTGCGCCGGAGGCGGTCGCGATGAGCGGCGTCGTCAGGCCGAACAAGGTACGGCGGTTGCTCCGTCGCCCGAGTTCGACGCCGCCGACGATGTTGCCCCATTGATCGGAGCCGCCGATCTGCAGCTCGCAGCCGAAACGCCGCGCCAGCTCTACAAAGTCGTAGGCCTGCAGGATGGGATAATTGAATTCGAGAAAGCTGAGCGGCTGGTCGCGCTCGAGCCGTAGCCGCACACTATCTTGGGTCAGCATTCGGTTGACCGAGAAATGACGCCCGACCTCGCGCAGCAGCGGGATGTAGCGAAGCTCGTCGAGCCAATCGGCATTGTTGACCATAATGGCGTCGCCCGGCCCGTCGCCGAATTCGATGAACTTGGCGAAGACCGTGCGGATTCCGGCCATGTTGCGGGCGATCTGGGCGTCGTCGAGCAGTTGCCGCGCTTCGTCCTTGCCGGAGGGATCGCCAATCCGTGTCGTGCCGCCGCCTATCAGCACGATCGGCTTGTGTCCGCATTTCTGGAACAGCCGCAACAACATGATGCCAACAAGGTTGCCGACGTGCAGACTATCCGCTGTGCAGTCATAGCCAAGATAAGCGATGACCTGCCCGCTGCGGAGGCGCTCGTCGAGCGACTCGAAATCGGTGCACTGATGGACAAAGCCGCGTTCTATCGCGGTCGAAAGAAATATGGAGCGAGGTGTCGACATGGTCGCGTCACCTAACATAGGCGCCGAGACGGAACCACAACAGTTTCCACAAATGTGGCAGGCGCTCGGGCTGATGAGCGGTACTTCGCTTGATGGGATCGACGTCGCGATGATCGAGACCGATGGTCGGGAGCAGGTGATTCCCGGCCCGTCGCTGACGATCCCTTATCCGGAGACGTTTCGCGAAAGACTGCGATCGGTTCTTGGCGGCGTCGGTCCGGTTGCGGAGGTCGAAAAAGAACTGACCCGGGTTCACGCCGACGTAGTCGAGCAATTCCTCGCACGCCACCCCGCGACTGCTATCGATATAGTCGGGTTCCACGGCCACACGATTTTACATTGCCCGGCAGAGCGCCGCACCTGGCAGCTCGGCGACGGCGCGCTACTGGCGCGCCTTCTCGGGCTCGACGTCGTTGCCGATTTCCGCTCGGCGGACGTCACTGCGGGCGGCGAGGGGGCGCCGCTCGCTCCACTGTACCACGCCGCTCTAGCCGCTACCCTGCCTAAGCCGCTCGCGATCCTCAACATCGGCGGGGTCGCCAATGTCACCTGGATCGGCGAACGAGCGCAAATTCTTGCCTTCGATACTGGACCCGGCAACGCGCTGATCGATGATTGGGTGCGGCAGCGCACCGGTGCCGCGGCCGACGTCGACGGTGCATTCGCCCGCGCCGGGCACGCGTCGACGGTGCACGTCGCGCGATTTCTGACACTCCCGTTCTTCGGGCTCCCGGCGCCAAAATCGCTCGATCGGGACGACTTCCGAGCAACCATGCCGGAGGGCCTTTTGCTGGAGGATGGCGCTGCCACGTTGACCGAGATGACGGCCGCTGCCGTCGCGGCCGCGGTTCGATATTTCCCGGCGCCACCGCTCGAGTGGTTGGTATGCGGCGGCGGGCGGCGTAATCCGGTGCTAATGGAAGCGCTGCGCCAGCGGCTCGGAGCCTCTGTGCGCCCGGTAGAGCAGTTAGGCTGGGACGGTGATGCGCTCGAGGCGCAGGCCTTCGCCTATTTGGCAGTCCGCTCGGTCCGAGGTCTGCCGCTCTCTTTGCCTTCGACGACCGGTGTTCCCCGGCCGATATCCGGCGGTCGATTGTTTTCCGGCCCCCAAGATCGGTCTAAGGACGGTCGGCGCAACCTGGGACTTGCTTTGTCCTAGTTCGAATGGGCCGAAGCCCCCGGCAGCAGCTCGGTACGATAGGTCGGCCGCAGAATTTCGAGCCGCATCGGTACCGGAGTGCCGAGCCACAGCGCATTCTTGCTGTGGTCATCGTAGGAGCTCTCGGTCAGCGGATGGACCAGAACGTCGAGGCCCTCGCGGTTCAGCATCAGCCACGGCACGACGTTCCGGAACTCCTGCGTCTCGAAGATGACGCTGAACTGCGAGATCGGGTGCGGGCCGATCGGCTCATCGCTGAAGGCTCCGGGTTTGACAGCGAACCGGCCGAGTATCGTGTCTCTTAGCCGTTCGGCCGTGGGCCGGGTGGCCGGGTCGTAATAGACGTGGGCGTGATAGCCTTTGAGTTCGGTCACTGATCATCCTCCTGTTCGTTCGTTGCGAACGATATCCATTTAATGGCGCCTCCGCCATCTATCAAATCGATTGATCATATGGTACACATTCCCTCTATGGATATTCGTGCCGTTGACCTGAACCTGCTGAAAGCCTTCGATGCGCTGATCAGAGAACGCGCAGTGACCCGCGCCGCAGGCCGCATTGGTCTCTCGCAGCCGGCGATGAGTCATGCGCTCTCTCGCCTGAGAGGCCTTTTTGCCGACGACTTGTTTGTCCGCACTCCCAATCGCATGGAGCCAACCGCTCGGGCGCGCGAGATCGCCCCTCTTGTGTCGGCCGCGATCGAGCACATCGAGGCGGCGCTCAACTTGGGCGTCGGGTTCGATCCGGCGAAGAGTGCCGGTATCTTTACCGCCGGCATGGCCGAATATGCCGAGGTGGCGCTGGTTGGGCGTCTTGCCGAAACCTTTGCCAGGCAAGCCGCCAAGGCGACATTGCGCCTAACGCCGCTGACCGGCGCCGAAGCCGCCGCGCGGCTCGATAGCGGCGCGATCGACGTCGCGGTCGCACACTTGCGCGCGTTGCCGGGACATCTCGATTCGATGATGCTACTGCGCGACCCGTTCGTGCTGGTCGCGCGTCGGGGTCATCCGCTCGTGGCGCAATCGCTGTCGCTCGAAACCTATGCGGCGCTCAACCACGTCCTGGTCTCGCCGCGCGGCGACACCAGCGGCGCGGTCGATCGTGCCCTCGCCGATTTCGGGTTGAAGCGCCGGATCGCGCTACTGGTCGCGACATATCTGGCGCTTCCAGCCGCGCTCGCGGCGTCCGATCTCGTCGCCACGGTACCCCGACGAACCGCTCAGCAAATTGCCACGATGGCCGAGATCGAGATCACGCCGCTGGCGATCGATCTCTCTGTGCCGGTTTCGATGGCTTGGCACCGCCGCGCGGCGAGCGAACCGGCGCAATCCTGGTTCCGCTCGCTGCTGATCGAGGCGGCGAGCGAGTGAGGGCGCCGATCCGGCGCCCGGCCGACGCGACCCCGTTTTTTCGCTTGCTTCCCGTGCCTATTCAAGCGAAGATGCGAAGAGTTCGCATTCGCATCTGACCCGGAAGATCACAATGAGTCGTACTGCCAGGTTCGCGGGGTTGTTCGTTCTCGCCTTCGCACGGCCCGCCCTGGCAGATGATCCCAGTTTTTCCATCGAGCTGAAAAACAACCAGTTCGTTCCGAGCGAGGTACAGATCCCGGCCGGCGTCAAGGTCAAGCTCGTCGTACACAACAGCAACCCGATCCCCTCCGAATTCGAGAGCAGCCAACTTCATCGCGAGAAGGTCGTGCCGCCCGGCCAGGAAATCAGCGTTTTTGTCGGGCCTCTCGATCCGGGCAGTTATGAGTTTTTCGACGATTTCCACCCGGAGACCCGTGGCCATCTGGTAGTCAAATAGCGAGATCGAGATGCTGGCAATCGCGATTATCGTTTTCCGCGAGGTCCTCGAAGCGTCGTTGGTGGTCGGCATCGTACTGGCGGCCAGTCGCGGCGTGGCACGCCGCGGCGTCTGGGTCAGCAGCGGGATCGTTGCCGGTGTCCTCGGCGCCACGTTGGTCGCCGCCTGTGCCGGCGCGATCGCCGCTGCGGTTAACGGTGTCGGGCAGGAGCTGTTCAACGCTGCGATCCTGTTTACCGCCGTGGCGATGCTCGGCTGGCACAACGTCTGGATGAACCGGCACGGGCGTGAGCTGGCCGCGGCTGCGGCGACGCTCGGCAAGGCGGTGCTTGGCCGCAGCCGGCCGCTCTATGCGCTGGCCTTGGTCGTCGGAATCGCGGTGCTGCGTGAGGGATCGGAGGCCGTCCTCTTCCTCTACGGGATCGCGATCGCCTCGGGAGCAGGCGCGATCAGTATATTGGGAGGCGGGATTCTCGGGCTCGCCGGCGGCGCCGCGATCGGCGCCCTGATGTATCTGGGGCTTCTCGCAATCCCGTTGCGCCGGCTGTTCGGGGTAACGGCCTGGCTCATTCTGCTGCTCGCCGCCGGCATGGCCTCGCAGGGCGCGGCCTTTCTGATGCAGGCGAACCTCTTGCCGTCACTCGGCAACGAGCTCTGGGACACCTCCTCGATTTTGAGCGAACGCAGCATGCTCGGGTTGTTGCTACACGTACTGATCGGTTATTCGGCACAGCCGTCCGGTATCCAAGTCGTGTTCTACCTCGGTACGCTGCTCGGCATCGGTAGCTTGATGCGCGTGACGGCTCGCGTGCCACCCGCCGCGCCAAGCCAGCCCGCTGCGACGGCATCCATCTAATCTAAGCCTTCCCCGATCTACCGGCGCGCTGCCTCGGTTGGAGACGCGAATGCGTAGCATTTTCATATTGGGAACTGCAGGTACAATTTTGACGCTGGCAAGTGCGGGTCCAGCCGTGGCGGATTTTAAAGTCCGCATGCCGGATGCGAATCCCGGCGAGCGCGCCATCGAACCTCTTGGCGACTACGGCCACGATCCGAACCCCGCCCACAGCCGCGAGCTGAGCTTGACCCAAGAATTCGAATACGGGGTCAACGGCTTCTGGCGCACCGAGCTCGAGCTCGAGCAGAGCCGGAACGCGGGGCCCGGACAGTCACTCAATTTCAGTCAGTTCACTTCCGAGAACTTCTTTCAGTTCACCGAGCGCGGCCAGTACTGGCTTGATGCCGGCCTCTTTGCCGAATTCGGCAAGTCGACGCTCCAGGGTAACCCCAACGAATTCACCTTGGGACCGATTTTCCGCAAGGAAATCTTCGGTACGATCAATACGGTAAACCTGTTTATACAAAAGGAAGTCGGCCCCTCCTCCTCGGCACAGCCGTTCTTTGTGTACGCTTGGGAAACGCGGTTCGCTTTCGGCACACCGATCGAGCCGGGCTTTCAGGCATACGGCAACCCGAGCGCGTTCGAGGGATTTAATTCGCACTGGCCGCAGGACAACCGCATCGGCCCCCAGCTTTTTGGAGACGTTTACGATATCGGGCCCGGCACCCTGCATTGGAACGCCGGCGTTCTGTTCGGCGTGACATCCGCCTCACCGCGCGAAACGATCCGATGGCAGCTCGAATACGAAATTCACTTCTGAGCGTTCGTTCTCACCCGGCCAGAGCCCCGCCCCGAGCAAGGTAGGCAAAAGCGTTGTCGCGGCCGGCGTTGCGGTCCAGCGCCATGTGAATCCATAGCATGCCGTAAGGCTCCAACAGCCGTGCGACGCGCAAACCGCCGGCATCGACTGCGTGAAAGCCTAGATCGGTGACCAGACCCATAACTATGGGCTTGCGCGTCGCATCGTCGCCGGCCACGAACATTACCGGCGGGGCAGCGTAGCCGGCGCTGTCCGCCATGACCTCAAACCCGACTTGGTTCAGCGTCTTGAACACTGCCGCGCGCGGCGCCAACGATGCTACATGCTCGCCGCCGGACCGGTCGAAACCGATCGACAGCTCGAGGCCGGCGGCACCCATGCGCAATGGGTTGGTCACATCGATCAGCAAGCGGCCGGCGAGATCACCCGCCGCGGCTAGCGCATCGCCGACGGCGTCGAACGGTACCGCAAGCACGATCGCGTCCGCCCCTTGCACTGCACGCGGTACCGAGAAGAGTCCGGCGCCTCCCGCAGCCTCTACCGTCGCGCGGTGCTTCGCGTCCGACGGATCGGGCACTCCGTAGACGATTGCGTGCCCCGCGCGTGCCCAGCCCTTGCCGAGTGCTCGCCCGACATTGCCGGCGCCGATTATCGCGATCTGCATTTCCGCCTCCCATTTCCGTTGCCTAGAGTCTGTGTCGGGTTCCGAAGCGAGATGGCCAATCTCCTGGACTGCTCGGCCGCCCGCTTATCGCTCGGGCTCGGGACCTATATATGTTGGGAGAGACGAGCTTTGTCGACGAGGTGCTCGAAGAGGGGCGGGTCTGCGTCGACCGGTGGTGGCCACAACCGCGCAGTTTATGGCGATCCCGATGGCGCGGTTCGCGCACTACTGCGCCAATGCCGCAGCGCTGGCGACGAGCCCGCTGCCCTTTCTGTCGCCGACCCTTCGCCGCCTCCATGGTGTGGCACAGGCGCTACGCCGGATCGCGGTCCATCGCTTGGCTGCGCGGTCGCGTCCGTGCTGCGGTCCGCCTAGCCCCGAACTCATGAGCACCGGCCTTGCGGGCCTGGCCCGTTTTGCGCTCCCGCATGGTCCCCCGGGTTCGACAATCTGGGAGGTCACCATGGTAGCAGAAGTCCGTCCGATCGGCCGATCGGCAAGCGCCGCCGGTTTCGTGCTCGGCCGCAGGCTCGACAGCATCCCGTTCAGCCCTTACCACGCAATGGTGATTGCCGTGCTCGCCCTCGTCGGGTTTGTCGAGGGTTACGATTTGGCGATCACCGGCTTGGTGTTGGTGATGGCCAAAGCGCCGCTGCACCTGACTGAGGCCCACATCCGCTGGCTCGCCGTCGGTTCGACATTCATGATCTGCGTCGGCGGCTTCATGGCTTCAGCCATGTCCGATCACTGGAGCCGCAAGACCGTCATGCAGATCGGGGTCGTCGGCACCACCTTCTTCACCTTGTTGATCCCCGTTGGTGCAAAACGCCGAGCAGCTGATCATCGTGCGTCTCTTGACCGGTCTCGCCGGCGGATTTGCTGTCTCGGCGCCGTTCCCGATCGCCGCCGAGCTGATGC
Source organism: Allostellaceae bacterium (assembly GCA_035634495.1). Lineage (GTDB taxonomy): Bacteria > Pseudomonadota > Alphaproteobacteria > ATCC43930 > CGMCC-115725 > AP-15. The sequence goes on along the minus strand of DASQCY010000624.1, from coordinate 2,522 downwards.
CGTCACAGCACCGGCGCACCTACGGCCCCGTTTATGAAATGGCGCTGGCAGCCGCCTTCACCGTGCAGCCGTTCATTGCCTTCCTGCTCGCCGACAACCCTTTCGGCTTTCGGCTGCTGGCACTGCCGGGCGGGCTGGCGGTGACTGTCGTGCCGGTGCTGATCTATTTCGCCATACCCGAAAGCCCGCGCTGGCCTTGCGCAAAGGCCGGCCGCAAGCGGCGGCCGACATCGTCAAACGGATCATCAGGCAGTCCGGTAGTCGAGTGCCGCAGCTGACGGTCGCCGCACGCGGGGACAATTTGCCAACCGCCCGCGAGCGGCTTCCACCCTATTGGGCATTGTTCGGCCGCGGCCATCTACGCTGGACCACGGTCGGCATCTTGAGCGGCGTCTGCGCCGGCACTGCCGGTTTTCTGATCCACGTGCTGCTGCCAAAAGCGCTGGTCAATCAGGGTACGGCCGTCACCTTCAGTTTCGGGCTGAGCTCTCTGGTGTACTTCGCGAGCATCCCGGGAAAGGGCTTTACCGAGTTCCTGATGGAGATCATCGGGCGGCGCTGGACGATCGCCTACGCGCTCGCCGGATCGCTGCCCGGCCTTTTCTTGATGTTAATGTCGCACCGGGCCGGGCAATACGCGACGGGCGTAATGGTAGCGGGCGCGCTCTGATCACCGGCTTCACCGTACTGTCGGCCTTCGCCGCCACCCGAGTTTACCTGTCCGAGCAATTCCCGACGGCGCTGCGCGCGCGGGCAACCCTTCGGCGCGTCGTTCGGGCGGCCCTTCGCCGGCGTCTTGGCGCCACTTCTGATGGTGCCGCATACCGGCTCGCCGACAATTTTCTTCGGCACGATTTTCGTGGTTGTCGCGATCGGCGCCTTCATCCCGCTGGTCTTTGGCCGTGAGACCGTCGGCCAACTCGAAGTCGTCACCGAGGGCGTGCCCGCGTTGGCTTGACCTGGGTCAGTCGAGATTGAGGCAAGCGGGCTTTTCGAAAAGAGGGACGCCGCGCCAATTGACGCCGTGTGCGAACCGGAGCAAAAGGGGCACAGAGTACTAGGAGCGACATTCACCGTCTCAGAAATCCGGGAGATGTCGCCTCATGTCAGGGAGGATCGCAAAGCAATGCTGGACACCGATGATCTGGCGCTGTGGTATGCGCTCAATCGGCTGATGACCAATTACTGGGCCGATGTGGATCACAACGGCGGTAGCCAGGCGCACGAGTTTTATACGCCGGAGGCGCTTTATGTGGTCGGCCACAACCGGTTCGAGGGAACTGAGAAGATCAGTGCTTTCTATGCCCGACGCCGGCAGCGCGGCAATACCACGACGCGTCACCTGGTCGACAATCTTCAGGCATTCCGGGAGGACGCGCGGCGCGCCCAGGCGGTTGGGGTGATGAGCCTCTACCGCGCCGACGGCCGCCCGCCGTTTCAGTTGGCAAGGCCGCCCGCGATGATTGCGGATTTCGAGGCGCAATGCGTGCTGGGCGACGACCGGTTATGGCGCTTTCAGTCGCACACCCTCCGGCCGATTTTCGTCGGCAGCGACCTTCCGGCCTCGATCTCGATCGACCCGCAACGCCTGTAGGGCGCCGAGCGTCTCACGCCTGAACCGCCTCACTGGCGTTCGAGCATCGTGGGGTTCCAAAAGTTGATTGCCATCCTCCCGGCCTAAAAGCCACACCTGAGTGCCTCGCCTGATCAAATCCAAGACATTGGCAAGTATCACGTTATTGGACAGTTCTTTCTCAAACCGAATTCCCCAGCTCAGATAACTCACTCAGGACATCGAGGGGGTTGATAAAGTCGGCGCCGCAACCAGTGTTTCCGCACGGTCTGCTAAGCGTCTGCACAAGGCAGTTGTGCTGATGAGCATGGTGATCAAGCACCGCGCGCGAGATCCTGCTGCGCAGGCAGCCGGGCGAGCCGCGGGTGGATCGCTTCCAGCTCTTCTACGCTGATGCGAAGTCGGCGCGCGCCTGATCGGCTTGGCGCGAGGTTCGATCGTGTTCGTCCGGCATGCGCGCGATATGCCAAAGGAGGGTTACTCAATCGTTTTAGTTTTCAACTCGCTAGCGCTTTGGCCGAACGCCGTGCGGAGGTAGAATCTCCGCACGATGTTTCTCATCCCCGATAACCCCGATCCCATTCCCGGTCCTGGATACCGCGCTGGTTGGTTTCTTACGGGCTGGTACCCGCTATCGTTCGGCTGAACGAAATCTCGGCCCAGAGCGCAGGCTGGGTTGCGGTTCCCGATTGCGCAAAACCAGAGCCTCGCAATATTAACTTCATCTATCTGCACGGTCGCGGCAAGGACGTCGCCGGCCCGGCCGAGCCTGGGCAGCTGTGGCGGAGGGTCGAATGGGGGGCGGATGGGTTTCTACACTGGCTTGCTGCAGTATGACTGGAACCAATTGCGCCTGAGCGACTGGCGGATGTGTTGGCGATCCAGTGGTAAATACAGCGCCCCGGCCGCTCCCACTCGACCCCGCAACGCCAATGTGGCCACCTGTCCC
>DASQCY010000623.1:0-12019 GCA_035634495.1 Allostellaceae bacterium | reverse complement strand
TTGTCGCGGCTCGAACCGTGCCAAAGCCACATCCCGGAGCGCGCCTCGGTCCGGGTGCCGGTCGGTAGCGTCCACTTCCGCGCTCCCGTTGCGCAAGCCCCGGACAAACCGCCGCGGCCGATCCGACTGTTCGAGCCGCCGGAGCCGGTCGAAGCTTTTTGGCTTCTGCCCGACGATCCGCCGTTTCGTTTCACGTGGCGGCGACGCCGGCATCGGGTCACGCGGGCCGATGGGCCGGAGAGGATCGCCGACGAATGGTGGCGACCTGAGGGCTTCGGCACTGTAGAAGCGATCCGCGACTATTACCGAGTCGAGGACGAGGAAGGGCGGCGCTTCTGGCTGTTCCGCGCGGGTCTGCACGGCAGCGACCGCCAGCCGCGCTGGTTTGTCCATGGCGTCTTTTCCTGAAACATCGGCGTCAATGACTTACGCGGAACTGCAGGTCACCACCAATTTCTCGTTTCTGCGCGGTGCGGCGCATCCGGACGAGCTGGTGGTGACCGCAGCGGCACTCGGTCATCAGGCGATCGCGATCACCGACCGCAACAGCCTCGCCGGCATCGTGCGCGCGCACCATGCGGCAAAGGAGGTTGGGCTCCGCCTCGTCATTGGCTGCCGTCTCGATTTGCGCGATGGCACGAGCCTTCTCGCCTTTCCCGAGGACCGCGCCGCCTATGGCCGGCTGACGCGTCTGTTGACTCTCGGAAAGCGTCGCGCGCCCAAAGGCGAATGCCATCTCGACTATGCCGATTTGGTCACGCATGGCGACGGTCAGATCGTTATCGTGCTGCCCTCCGAGGTAGAGGATTTCGTCGCTCGCATTGCGGCGGATTTCAGGGGACGCGCCTATCTCGCCGCTCATCACCTCTACCGTGGCGACGATATGCGGCGCCTCGCCCGTCTCGCCACGCTCGGCGAGGCGACCGGACTGCCGCTCGTCGCGACCAACGATGTGCTCTACCATCTGCCCGAGCGGCGCCCCTTGCAGGACGTGCTGACCTGCATCCGCGAAGGCTGCACGATTGCAGAAGCGGGCTATCGCCTGGCCGCCAATGCCGAGCGCCATTTGAAAGCGCCGCAGGAGATGGCGCGGCTCTTTCGCGGCCGGGTGGACACCATCGAGCGCACCCTCGAAATCGTCGAGCGCTGCCGGTTCAGTCTCGACGAGCTGCGTTACGAATACCCCGAGGAGCCCGTTCCAGAAGGGCAGAGGCCGCAGCAGCGCCTTGCCGAGCTCGCTTGGAAGGGGGCGGCGGAGCGATTTCCCGAGGGTGTCCCGGACAAGGTCCGCGGTCTGATCGAGCACGAGCTCCAATTGATCGAGCGGCTCGACTACGCCCGCTATTTTCTGACCGTCCACGACATCGTGCGCTTCGCGCGGCAGCGCAGCATCTTGTGTCAGGGGCGCGGCTCGGCCGCCAATTCGGTCGTCTGCTATTGCCTCGGCATCACCGCGGTCGATCCGGCGCGGATCGACGTTCTGTTCGAGCGCTTCATCAGCGCTGCCCGCAATGAGCCACCCGACATCGATGTCGATTTCGAGCACGAGCGGCGCGAGGAGGTGATCCAGTACGTCTACGAAAAATACGGCCGCGACCGGGCCGGTCTCGCCGCCACGGTGATCTGCTACCGCTCGCGCTCGGCAATCCGCGAAGTCGGCAAGGCCTTGGGTCTCAGCGTCGATGTCGTCGCTGCGCTCGCCGGTGTCGTCTGGGGCTGGAGCAACGATCCGATCGCCGATCTCAGAGTGCGCGAGGCCGGGCTCGACCCCACCGACCGTACCTTGCGCATGGCGCTCGATCTCGCCGCGCAGCTGGTCGGCTTTCCGCGCCATTTGTCGCAGCATGTCGGCGGTTTTGTCATCACCCGCGGGCCCCTGTCCGAGCTGGTGCCGATCGAGAATGCGGCGATGGAGGACCGCACCGTCATCGAATGGGACAAGGACGACCTTGACGCGCTCGGTATTCTCAAGATCGACATCCTGGCGCTCGGCATGCTGACCTGCATCCGCAAGGCCTTCGCGCTGATCGAGAAGCATTACGGCGATCGGTTCGAACTCGCCACGGTCCCGGCCGAAGACCCCGCGGTTTACGAGATGCTGAGCCGCGCCGATTCGCTCGGCGTCTTCCAGGTCGAGAGTCGCGCCCAGATGACGATGCTTCCACGGCTCAAGCCGCGCGAGTTCTATGACCTCGTGATCGAGGTCGCGATCGTGCGCCCAGGCCCGATCCAGGGCGACATGGTGCACCCCTATCTGCGGCGCCGCTCCGGGCGCGAGCCGGTCGACTATCCTTCCGAGGCTCTACGACAGGTGCTCGGCAAAACCATGGGTGTTCCGCTTTTCCAGGAGCAGGCGATGAAGATCGCGATCGTCGGCGCCGGCTTTGCCCCGGAGGAAGCCGACCGGCTGCGCCGCGCGATGGCGACCTTCAAGCGCAACGGCGACATCCATCTGTTCCGCGACAAGTTCATCGCCGGCATGGTCGAGAACGGCTACGAGCGCGACTTCGCGACCCGCTGCTTCAGCCAGATCGAAGGGTTCGGGACTTATGGCTTTCCGGAGAGCCACGCGGCGAGCTTCGCGCTCCTCGTCTATGTCTCGGCCTGGATCAAATGCTTTTATCCCGAGGTCTTCGCCTGCGCTTTGCTCAACAGTCAGCCGATGGGGTTCTACGCCCCGGCGCAGATCGTCCGCGACGCGCGCGAGCACGGCGTCGAGGTAGGTCCCGTCGATGTCAATCACAGTCTCTGGGATTGCACGCTCGAACCCGCCCCCTCCCCTCCCTCCCCTGCAAGCGGGGGAGGGCCAGGGTGGGGGCGCTGGGCGCTGCGCCTCGGCTTGCGCCAGATAAAGGGCTTTGCCGAGGCCGACGCAAAACGGCTCGTTGCTGCCCGAGGTGTGGGAAGATACCCGGATCCACATGTCCTGTGGCGGCGCAGCGGGCTCGGCCGCGGAGCGCTCGAGCGCCTCGCCGAAGCCGACGCCTTTCTCTCGACCGGGCTCGACCGCCGCCGCGCGCTGTGGGCGTTGAAGGCGCTCGGCGAGCCACCGCTGCCGCTCTTCGCGGCTGTGGAAACCGCCCCGCTGCATTGGAGCGAAGCGCGCGCGATGGCGCTGTTGCCGGAGATGCCGCTGGGCGAGCAGGTCGTCGAGGATTATGCAAGTCTCAGCCTGACCCTGAAGCGCCACCCGCTCGCCTTTCTGCGCGCCGAGCTCGCTCGCGAGGGCCTCGTCACCGCCGCCGAGCTCGCCCATCTGCCGGTCGACCGGCGGCTGGCGATCGCCGGGGTCGTGCTGATCCGCCAGCGTCCGGGCAGCGCCAACGGTGTCGTCTTCATCACCATTGAGGACGAGACTGGGATCGCCAATCTGATCGTCTGGCCGCAAATCCTCGAGCGCTTCCGACGCGCGGCACTCGGCGCCACTCTGCTGCGCTGCACCGGCAAATTGCAGCGCGAAGAGAGTGTCATCCACATCGTCGCCGACCGGCTCGACGACATGACCCCGCGGCTCAACACATTGCGCGACCGCACCGGCGAGCCCGAGCCCCGGCCGCCGCGCAAACCGCCTCTGGCTCTCCCCGAACGGGTGCCTGGCTATGATCCCCGCGACATCGTCATCACTAGCCGGAACTTTCGGTAGGTCTCGCTCTCGTCAAACTCGCCGGACACGCCTTTGCGCGGCATCACTTTTGCGTTAATATGTCGTAAATTATCCAACCTACGCTCCTGACGGGAGAGAGCTGCGATGCGATACGTTGTGCCCGGATTCGCCGCGCTGGTCCTGGTCGGCTGCAGCATCCTGGAGGATGACGTTGCACGAGGGTACGCGCAGAGCGGGTCGCTGACACAGGCGACCTTCACCACTGCCGATGTTCGCATCATCACCCAGCGCTACCGTCCAGGTTCGCCCAATCCGATCATCTGCACCGAACCGAGCCCGGACGTTGCTAAGGCGTTGTCAGCGGCCGCCCAGGCGAGTGGGTCGGGCGGGAATGGTGCAACGACCGGCAGCTTTGGGGCCGGGGCGGCATCGGCGGAAGCCGCGTTGGCCTTGGCGGGCCGCTCCACCGCGCTTCTTGGTCTGCGTGACGGGCTCTATCGTGCCTGCGAGGCTTATGCCAACGGCGTCATCGGCGCCGATGCCTATGCGCTGGTCCTCAGCCGCTACGGCCAGCTCATGACGACGCTGTTCCTCGGTCAGGATGTTACTGGCGCCACCGGAACCGAGGCCGGGGCATCCATTCAAAGCCCCCCCGTGGGTCTGACGATCAACCCGTCGGGCGGCAATACTGTCACCGCCGGCCAAGCTCAGAACCCGTCCGCTCCTGCGCCGTCCCAAACCGCCTCGACCGCGGGAAGTTCATCATCTCCGGGGGCGCTGGCCTTAACGCGGATGAATGAAGACTACTTGAACCTTGGCTACAACCCGGATGCCCTAGTGATCGCGTGTGTCAACTACGGAGATACATCACGGGTCTCAGGGGGTAAGAATCGATATTTAGAGAATATTTGCGACGCAGTCTTTAGTCCTACTCTCCAACCATTCCAGAAGTTCATTGGTGCGGCCGCAGCGCTGGTCAACGCCCAAGTTCTTGCGCCGCCGGTAAATCCGACGGGAGTTGCTGGGCAACCGCCGCAGGCCAAGCCGCCCACGAGAGCCGCGCCGACTCCGGGATCGAAGCCCTAGACTTCGCACCGCATCGTCATCACCAGCGGGAGCTCCCGGGCCTTCTCGCCTCCTCTCAGATCACCTTGGCACGGCGAAAGCCGGCGATCTCGTCCATGCTATAACCGTGCTCGGCGAGCACTGCATCGGTATCCTCGCCCATCGCGTGCGGGGGGTGCTCGATTGACGGTCCGCCATGCGCGAACTTGAACGCGGCTAGCGGCACCCCGACTGGGCCGTCGATACCGGCGACCGAATCGAATTTATGGAACACGCGGCGCTCGGTGAAATGCGGGTCGGAAAGGGCTTCCGCCATCGTGCGCACACGCGCGGCCGGCACGTGGCGCGCTTGGAAGTAGGCCTCCCACTCGTCGGCGGTCTTTGTCTTGATGATCTCGGCGATGATCCCGGCCTCGCGTTCGCGGTCATCGACCCGCGCCTCGTTGTCCGTCTTGATCATGTCGGCTCGTTCGACCGCGCGCCAGAACCGTGCCTGCTGGCGGATGTTGCTGGCGCCGATCATCACCATGCCATCTTTGGCGTCGTAGGCGCTGTTGGTGGCGAAGGGCTGCTTGTTGCCGTGCGGTTTCGGCTCGGTGCCGTTGCGGAAATAGCCGGTCATCAGCGAGGCCTGCATCATCATCGCCACACCGAGCATCGCGAGGTCGATATGCTGGCCCTTGCCGGTGCGCTCGCGCTGAAAGAGGGCGCTTGCGAGAGCAAAAGCGCCCATCGTGCCGGTCGCGTAATCGACTGCGGGTGCGCCGATCTTGATCGGGTTGACCTCCTCGGTCCCGGTCGACGCCATAATTCCCGAGGTCGCTTGGATCACGTGGTCGTAGGCGGTCTGCTCGCGCCTCACCCCGTCTTGGCCGAACGCCGAGATCGAGCAGTAAATGAGGCGCGGGTTGATCTCCGACAGTGCCTCGTAGCCGAGCCCCAGCGCTTCGAACGCGCCCGGCCGGTAGTTCTCGACAAGCACGTCGGCGCGGGCCACCAGCTTCTTCAGGATGTCGCGGCCCGCCTCCGTCTTCAGGTCGAGGGTGATCGACGTCTTGTTCGACCCCTGCGTCAGGAACGAGGTTCCCAGGTTGCGCCGGTTAAGCGCACGGTCGGTGCCGCTCTCGCGGCTCTGATCGGGCTCGTCCGGATGCTCGACCTTGATCACGTCGCCGCCCAGCACCGCGAGCTGGTAGGCCGCAAAGGGGCCGGCCAGCACATGGGTGATGTCGATGATGCGGATACCTTCGAAGGGTCGCGTCATGCCGTGGGATCCTCGCGTGGGATGAACCAGAAATCGCCGTCGTGGCGGGTCTTGACCGGACCAGCTCCTCGCCGGGGGCAAGCTCGAACGCCGCATAGCCGAGCTCGTCCAGAAAGGCAAAGGCGTCGTCGAGCCGATCGCCGGCGCGCGCCAGATGTTCCTCGGCCAGTTCGAGCATCAGGCGTGGCCGAAATCGTCGCAAACTGTCCCGGCCCCGTGCAGCAGGCGCACTTCCCAGCCTTCGATATCGGCTTTGATGAAATCGAGTCGATCGAGCCGGAGTGCGGCGACGACGGCGTCGAGGGTGGTCAGGGCGACAATCTCTTGCGCGACTGTGTCCCAGCGTTCCCCGGTGTACCGAGATGGGCCAGGCCAAAGCCAAGGCCGCCGCGACTTTTAACCGGCAGGGTCAATGTACCGAGCTCGGAACCTGAGCCGAGCGTCATCGGCAATACCGCGACATTGGCGAGGCCGTGCAGCCACACGACTCTGCGCAGAATCGAGCGCGCATAGCTCCCGGGCTCGACGGCGTAGACCCGGCCCTCCACTGCCGCGATCGCGAACAGCTTGGTATACTGCCCGGCATGTGCCCCGACATCGAACACGACTAAAGCGGGGGGCACGAGCCGCATGATGGTTGCGGCGACCGCTCGATGATGCTGCCGCGTCGTGGCCTTGAAGAGGTGGGCCAGAAAGCTGCCCGACAACCGCCAGCGATAAGGATCGATCTCGATTCGCATCGGCTGCCTTCCAAAGCGGAGTCTACACCCACCGAGGCTGCACCCAAGGCGGCCCAGCGCGTCGCGGAAATGGGTCGCTTGTCCGAAGGGTCGCGACCGCTATAGTCGGCGCGACCATCTTGCGGAGGGCACCGATGTCGCCGCGTTTGTCGGATGCTCGGATTGCGTTTCTCTTCGTTGCGCTCTTGGCCCTGCCTAGCCGTGCTGCCGACTTCGTCGATTCCGCAGAGCGCTATGTCGTATTACCCGACCGGATCGGTCGGGTGATGGCGGCCGACCAATCGGCCGCAGTTCTCGTCTTTGTCTTGGCGCCCGAGAAGCTCGTCGGCTGGAGCCGGCCATTGTCGCGCGAACAGCGGGCCTATCTCCCGGCGAAGTTCGCTCGACTGCCGGTCGTCGGCCAACTGACCGGTCCGACCCCGACGGCCGCGGCCGACGCGGTTGCGCGGCTGCATCCCGATCTGATCATCGAAACAGGTATCGTGTCGCCCGACGCGGCGGCCCGGGTCGATGCGATCCAGCATCAGACCAGGATCCCATATATTCTGCTCGACGGCGGCATCCAGCAAATTCCCGATACGCTGGCCACGGTCGGGGCAATGCTCGGCGTCGCCGACCGGGGCCAAGACCTCGCCTTCACCGCGCGAACTGCGATAAGCGGCCTGCGCGGCCGGCTGTTGATCACCGAATCGACCGAGCGGCCCCTGGTCTATTACGGACTGGGGCCGGACGGGCTCGACACAGGGTTGGCCGGCTCGCAAGTCATGGCGGCGATCGATCAGGCCGGCGTGATCAATGTCGCCGCCCGGCTCGGCGGCGGCGAGCTGACGAGAGTCACGCGCGAGCAGATTTTCCAATGGAATCCGGCGATCATCATCGCGCAGCGACGGAGCTTTTATAATGCGCTGCAGCGCGATCGGGGGTGGCGCGGGTTGGCTGCGGTCGCCAAGAAGCGCGTTTACCTCGCCCCAGGCGAGCCGTTCGGATGGATCGACGACCCGGCCGGGGTCAATCGGATCATCGGACTACCTTGGTTGTCGGCGCTCTGCTACCCGGACGTATACCAGGAGGATCTGCGCGCCAGCGTGCGCGAGTTCTACGATCAATTCTATCGCATCAAGCTCAGCGATCGGCAGCTCGAAGCACTCGTCCGGCCGGCGGAAGCGCGCCCTGGCGAAACCAGCCGAGCGCTCGGCGTGCCGCTCCTTGGTGCCGAGCCGGTGCCGCTCCCCGGCGGTGGATCACGAAATTCCATGGGGCTGCGACCTCCGGGCCGCGGCGGCACGCCGGGGCTGCCGGGGTACCCGCCGCCTGCCGCTCCATTGAACCCGCAATAGTCGCCCCGGCGCATCGCCCTCACGATTCGGTCGCCCGCACGAAGCAGAGGATCCCCCGCTGCGGCGTCCAGCACACCACCGCATGGCCTGTCGGATTGTCGGTGCGCTGCAGGATCTTGTCGGGTGGAACGACCAACCAGTTCCCGCCGATCAGCGCTTCATAATGATCGGCCTGGATGCGATATTCGGTGGCCCGGCAATCGGTAACCGAGCAGCAGGAAATGCTCGTTCCGGGGACGAGCAGACTACGAAACCATGGCCCGAGCGCGGGGTCGGCATCCGCCGGTGGTTGCGCACCGGCTGTGGTGGACGACAGAAGGGCGGCCGTCAAAAAAAGGCGCGTCATGACCCGCACCCGAGCAAATCCTATGCCTACCCGATGACCCCGACGCGGAACGCGCCCTCGCGCGGCACCTGTTTACCATAAATTGGCCGCGAAAAGCTCACTCCATGGGCAGGCCCGGGTGGACCCCGCGGCCGTCGCCGAGCGGGGTAAATTGCGGGGCGAGCGCCGGGATGGCAACCTCGGCAAGCGTCTCCGGTGTCCAACCGCCTTGACGGTGGACCATGCGCAACGGCCGCATATGCCCGTAGAGCGACAGCTCGCCGGCGCGTTGGTGGAACACCTGGCCATTCACGTGGCTCCCCTGCTCGGAAGCGAGAAAGACGCAGAGCGGGGCGATGGCATCGGCCCGGCTGCGGCGCAGCCGCTCCTCACGGAGTGCGGCCGCCTGCGGATCCTTCGGCGTGGGGACCGAGCGGGTCATGCGGGTGTCCGCCGACGGGCAGACGACGTTGACGGTTATGCCTCTCGACGCGTTCTCCATGGCGACGATGCGTGCCAGCGCCACGATCCCGAACTTGGCTGCACCGTAATTGCATTGCCCGACATTGCCGAGCAGACCCGAGGTCGACGACACCATGATCATTCGCCCGTAGCCCTGTTCGCGAAACAGGTTGACCGCCGCCCGATTGATGTTGAAGTGGCCGGTCAGGTGAACATCAATCACCGCCTGCCAGTCCTCTGGAAACATGTTGTGAAACATCTTGTCGCGCAGGATGCCGGCTGCGTTGAACACGATGTGCAAGCCACCGAAGGTCTCGCGCGCCTGCTGGACCATGGCGAGGCAGTCGTCGAATTTGGCGACCGAGCCGTAATTCGCCGCGGCATCACCACCGGTTGCCTTGATTTGGTCGACGATCTCCTGGGCTGGCGCCTGGTCCGAACCCTCACCGCTGCCGCTGGTCCCGGGATCGTTGATCACGACCTTGGCGCCGTGCGCGGCCATCAGCTTGGCGACCTCGGCCCCGACCCCGCGACCCGCTCCAGCGCACAGCGCGACTCGCCCTTCGAGCATGCCCATTCCTGCGTTCCCTAAAAGTGCAGATGATCACCGCGCTTGTCGCGACCCCGGCGGGTTTTGTCAATCGGCAGCGTCCGGGCGGTTTCGAGGCGCGATTCGATCGCTCTCCCTGATGTTCCTGTCCGACAGGAAAGGGAGACCCAGAGCTAACGGCAATATGGCATCACGTCTCTGGCAAACGATGTCATCGACTGTTTGACCATGGCGTGATCCATGACCCCGCCCTGATTGAAGTAGCAAATGAACTCGTCCATGCCATATTCACGCCGCAGTGCTTGCACCCGCTCAATGCAGTATTCGGGATCGCCAAAGACCGCCATCTCGCTCTCGATGTCCTCGTAGCGCACCCGCTCGATGCGGGCGAGCACCTGCCGGAACGCCTCGAAGCTCTTGATGTCGCCCTGGCCGACCGGCCGCAGCCGCTCGGCAGCTTCGCGCAGGAAGCGCAGCAGTCCGGCCTCGGTGTCCTGCCGTGCCTGCGCGCGGCTCGTCGAGACATGTACTGAGAACGCCAGCGCAGTGTCGCCCTTGGAACCGGCGGGCAAAGTTTCACGATAGGCTCGTAAGCCGGCTTTGAGTCGCTCGGGCGGGTTGATCAGCGGTGCCGCAAAGATCGGCAAGCCGAGCCGAGCGGCAAAGGGGAAGGTCTCGGGGCTATTGGCGGCAACCCGCACTGGCGGGTAGGGCGACTGAACCGGGCGTGGTATCACGCACAGGTCGTGCGCGTGAAAGTATTTGCCCTGAAACGAGAAGTTTTCGCTCCTCCACGCCGCGAGGATGAAGTCAAGCGCCTCCTCAAAGCGTTCGCGGCTCTCTTCCTGCGGGACGTCGAACCCGACGTAATAGAGCGGGAAAGCGCCCCGTCCGACCCCGAATTCGAGCCGCCCGTCGCTGAGGATGTCGGCGATCGCTGCCTCCTCGATGATCTTCACCGGGTTGTGCAAGGGCAGCAGGGTCACTGCCGTCCCGAGCCGAATCCGGCTCGTCCGCTGCGCCGCTGCCGCCAGCACCATCAGCAGATCGGCGAGGATCGAGAAGGCGCGGCTGAAGTGGAGTTCTCCGAGCCATGCGGTGTCGAACCCGAGCTCATCGCCGAGCTCGATTTGCGCAATGATGTCCTTGTAGCGCTGGCGCTCGGTGAACTCGCTCGCACACGGCAATTGATCGAAAAAGCCGAAGCGCATTTGTTTTCCCTCCAGCCGCTGTCCGTCGCCGCGCGGACCGGGAATACCACGGCGCGCCCGCACGCAGCAACCGGGCGTTGCGGTATGCAGAGGGACGAGCTTGGGCTAGGATCGCCGGCACCCCAGTTGCAGGAGAGGTGGGGGATGTTCCGTCGTTTGTTGTTCGGCTTTGCGCTGGTCTTGCTTACGGTTCCGGCATCCGCGCAGGAATCGTTGCTTGATGTCGTCTTGAAGCGCGACAAGCTGATCGTCGCGACCTACAGCACCTCGCCACCCCTCGCCTATGTCGACGAGAGCGGAAATCTCGTCGGCTTCGAGATCGACATGGCGCGCGAGATCGCCAAGGACCTCCTCGGCGACCCGAACAAGGTCGAGTTCGTCGTCGTGCAGTCGGATGGCCGCTTCCCGGCGGCGCTCTCGGGCAAGATCGATTTCGGCCTGTGCTCGACGACGATCACCCCGGACCGCGCCGTGCGGATCGCCTTCACCCGCCCCTATCTCGACACCGCCGGCAGCGTGATCGCGCGCAAGGACGCCGAGATCAAGCACGTCAAGGAGCTCAACGACCCTAAATTCACCTACGCCGTTCTCAACGTTCCGCCGGCGATCGCTCGGGTCAAGTCGGAGCTGCCCAATGTCAAGCAGCTGTTGCTCGATTCGCCATCGGCGCTCTTTCTTGCGGTTAAGACCGGCCGCGCCACCGCCTTCGGGATCGACAAGCCGATCGCCGATTTTTACGAGGCCGAGAACAAGGATCTGGTGCGGCTCGACGTTTCGGGCACGTCTTGGGACTTTGTCTTCCAGGACGCGATTTTTATGAAGCCCGGCGATTTCAAATGGTGGCTGTTCCTGGACACCTGGGTCGGCGAATTGCGCTCCGGCTTCCGCTACGAGAAATATGTCGAGTGGTACCGCAAATGGCTGAGGAGGGACCCGCCGCCGCAGCGTTTTTACGACTACAACAAATACTGAGGTGCCGTTCGACCCCCATTTCATCGCGCGGCTGATCCCGGCGCTGCTCGAGGGCGCCGCGGTCACGGTCGAACTCGCGGCCCTGACGATGGCGATCTGCCTCGTCTGGGGTCTGCTCGTAGCTCTCGCCCAGGAACTGCGCGGGCCGCTCGGCTGGATCGCCGGCGGCTATATCCAGCTGGTGCGCAACACCCCGCTGCTGATCCAGCTGTATCTTGTTTATTTCGGCTTCTCGATGGCCGGCTTCGGGCTGTCGGGCTTTGCCTCGGGCCTGTTGGCGCTGTGCGCGCAGAACGGCGGCTATGTCGCCGAAATCTATCGCGGCGGGCTGCAATCGGTCAGCGTCCGTCAGTTCGAAGCCGGACGCGCCCTCGGCATGCGCCGCTGGACACTTTACACGACCGTCATTCTACCGCAGGTCGTCGCGCGAGTGATCCCGCCACTGACCAATCAGAGCATCTCGATCATCAAGGACACCTCGCAGGTCGC
>DASQCY010000622.1:0-5606 GCA_035634495.1 Allostellaceae bacterium | reverse complement strand
GGATAGCAACCATACCGACCTCCCTCTCGGGACCGACCTTGCGGCCGGAAGACCAAAAAGGACGCGTTACGTCGTTGCATAACCACCATGGGCCATAGGCACGTGCGAGTGCGTCGAGACCCCGATAGATACGCTTATCCGGCGGGAACGCAAGGGGAAATTCCAAAGAAAGACAGTTTGATGACGAACTGGTAAACGCAACGCGCGTTGTCACCCGCTCCGCAGGGCGAAACGCTGATTTCGGCGCTCGGCGAAGGGGATGACGAGGCCCGGGTGCTGCGCCGCGAGCCGGTCTTGCGCGGCCTCGATGACCAGCTTTAGGAGGTCCGAATAGCGCAGTCCCGCCATTTGGGCCATCAGGTTGAGCTTACCGTCCCAGCACCAGCCCGGGTTCGGATTGGCCTCGAGCAGCTTGATCTCGCCTTCGGCGTCAGCGCGAAAATCGAACCGCGCATAATCGCGGCAGCCGAGCCGCTCAAACAGAATATTCGCATAGTCGATGATCTTGCGGCGCGTTTCCTCATCGAGCCGCGCCTCGCGATAGCTAATCTCCGACCAGTAGGGCGAGTCTGGGACCCACTTCGATTCATAGGGCAAGAGGCGCGGCAGCGCCGGGTCGAGGCGCGAATAGTCGACCTCCAGCGGCGGCAGCACGCGGTAGCCGAGCCCGGGATTACCGATGATTCCGATCGAGTATTCGGGCCCAGTCAGAAATTCCTGGATCAGGATCGGACAGCGCGGCATTTCTTCGCGCAGCCTGCCCAGGCAGGTGATTGCATCTTCCCAGGTATGGACTACCGCGTCCTTGGTGATGCCGATCGAGGAGTCGCCAAAGTTCGGCTTGATCAGCGCCGGGAACACCGACGGGATGGTGGCTGCCAGGTCGTCTGAATTGAAATACGTCTCCGCCGGCACCGGCACGTCGATCGCCTGGGCGACACCGCGGACAAGCGACTTGTTGTAGCAGAGACCGAGGCAGGCGGGTCCGGCGCCGCTATAAGGAATGTCGAGCATCTCCAAGACTGCCGGCACGTGCATTTCCATGAACGCGTCGTTGTTGAAGCCTTCGTCGCAAAAGTTCAGGACAAAATGCGGGCGGTTCGCGCGCAACTCGGTATAGAGCGAGGCGTGATTGTCGAGAAAACGAAATCGATAATCGGGCAGCTCTTGCAACGCAGCTTTGAGCCGATCGATGGTCTCAATATCTTCTTCATTCCAGCGTCCGTTGCGCTTGACCGGGTCGGGGAGGCGCGGATCGCCGAGAACGACGGTGACATCGGAAAACAGCGCAGCACGGCGCGGCAGCCGCCGCCTACGGCGCGGCGCCTCGCAGGTCAAAAACAGGCGGTGCGCCACCATCCCGAGGTCTTGATTGCGTTGCGAGTCGGGGGCCAATAGCGGATGAAAGCGGACATTGGTGAAACCGGCATTGATTAGCAGCGTCTCGAGACGTTCCTTTGAATAGAGCCGCTCGGCATAAAATTGATCGGCGATGACGCCGCGCTCCGCGTGGACCACTACCTCGCGGCTGATCAGCCGATCGCCATCCTCGGCGAGGTCACGCTCACGGCAGACAAAATGATTCTGGTCAATCCACTCCCACGAACGCGGATCGAAATGACGACGCATCCACTCGCCATCCATTAGATCCATAACGAGCGCCGCTCCGGAAGCGAGGGCGCGCTTGACCGCTTCGAGTACGGCGAGATCGTCCTCCGGACGCTCGAAATAGCCAAACGAGTTACCCAGAAGGCAGACGCAATGAAACTCGGCGTCGCCAAGCCGAAAGCGCCGTGCATCGCCTTCATGAAACGAGACCTGCAGACCGCGCTGCTTGGCGCGTTTGCGGGCGAGACGGATCAGATAGCGCGAGCGGTCGAGGCCGGTGACGTGAGGAAAGCCCCGCCAGGCGAGCTCGAGCGAATGGCGGCCCTGGCCGCAGCACAAATCTAGGATGCGGTCGTTGCGTTCGAGCCCGACCGTACGTATCAACAGGTCGACCTCTTCGCTGGTGTTGCGGTCGTTCTCGATCACGTCGCCATCGGTTTCGAGATAGAGCGAGTTGAACAGGGTGCGCCACCAATCCGAGGGTAGATGGCGCTCGAGATCCGATACCGGACCCAAGGTGCGCGCACCAACTTGCCTTCCCCGTTCCGTACCATCGCAATCCGCGCACGTCGGGTCGGTGCGGGCCGGGAAAGCCTTGGGAGCACCGTTCGTCTTCTTGCTCATATTCACTGTCCCCGGTTTCTCGAATATCAAAAAAGGCGGCTTCCCGTTGAGGGGAACCGCCGAGAAGCTGCGTTTCCTAGGGCAGGGGGCCCCGGGCATCGGAGCCGGCCCACGGCGCGCTCGGAATGCCGGATGGCGCGATCAGCCGGCGCGGTGTGGTTGCGAGAATCGGCCGTTGGAACCGGGGACTGCAAAGGGTACATAAACGCTTGAGATCGATCCGCTGGGCCAACGGCGCGTGTCGGCGGAAAGTTCGGAATATTCGCCACGGCTTTCAAGATGACTTTTCCCGGATCACGCAACTGGTCGTGCAATGGCGCAAAATCGGCGAGCGGCGACCGAAGCACGGCCCCAGGATTGGCCTGCGATGCCGAATCGCCACGATATTTGTAGAAGTCAGGGCGCTGCGCGCAATTCGATCGTGCCTAGGCGGGCGCCGGTCGCCAAATCGACGACGACGAGCTGGCGGCCGCCTTGCGGCAGAACCAATTCCAGGACGAGGCGGTCCGTCCCAACGGTCATCGCCTCGATTCGAGCGTCGCGCGGGATATCGATCGCGGTGGCGGCGAACGAGCGAGGGGCACTGCCACCCCGTGACAGCCTGCCGGCGACGACCGCAACCAAAACCGCAAAACCACCGATCAGCATGACCCCCATCACCACGACCAGGACCTTGAGCACGCGCATTTGTCTCAGCCCGGATAGGCCCGGTTGCTCATATGCGATGGAAACACCTGGTCATGACGGCTGAACCCGATACCCCCGGCGACACCGCGGCCACCGTCCTTGCAGGTGTTAGAGAGGCCGGGCAGCGCCTCGATCGCGCACTTGCCCTTCATCTCCCGGCGCTCTCGCGGACACGGCTCAAACGGCTGATCCAGTCCGGCCATGTCACGTGCGAAGGGACAGCGCTGCGCGACCCTGCGTTGCGGGTCCGCTGCGGCCAGAATCTTGTCGTATTTCTCCCCGAAGATACAGATGCAGCGCCCGTTGCGCAGCCGATAGCGCTCGATATCCGCTTCGAGGATGCACATCTGATCGTCATCGACAAGCCCGCAGGGCTGGTTGTCCACCCCGCGCCGGGAAACCCGGACGGCACTCTCGTCAACGCCCTGATCAGCCATTGCGGCGCAAGCCTGTCTGGGATTGGCGGGGTTCGCCGGCCAGGTATCGTCCATCGCCTCGACAAGGACACGAGCGGGCTGATGGTCGTCGCCAAGACCGAGGCCGCGCATCGGGCACTCTCGCGCGACTTTATGCTGCGCCGCGTCGACCGCACCTATGCCGCAATTGTTTGGGGCGTGCCGACCCCTCTCGCCGGAGAGATCGCCGGCAACATCGGCCGCAGCCCCGCCAACCGCAAGAAGATGACCGTTGTCCGGGAAGGCAGGGGAAAGCCTGCGGTCACGCATTATCGCGTCGAGCGCTCGTTCCACTCTCACGCGGCCTTCCTCGAATGTCGTCTTGCCACCGGCCGAACGCATCAGATTCGGGTGCACCTTGCCAATCGCGGCCACCCGCTGATCGGCGATCCAGTCTACGGCACGCGCGCGGGGCGCGACGTCGCGCGCGGCGGCGCGGTCGGAGCCCGGATCGCTGCGTTTCCCCGTCAGGCCTTGCACGCGCGTTTGCTCGGCTTCGCCCACCCCGCCGGCCGCGGCTGTCTTATGTTCGACAGCCAGCTGCCCGCTGACATTCACGAACTTGTGGGCAATTTAGAGCGACTTTAAACTGGACGAAATCCGACTATTTTAGTAGGGTACAACGCAGTGTCTTCGGGAGAAGGATCGAAGTGCCTTCTCAGGCGTTCGTCTATCCCCAACTTGGAGCAATGATCGTCGATGGCCACCCTTTCGGTACCTTCCCTCTCCTCGGAAGGAAACCTGACGCGGTATCTTCAGGAAATTCGCAAATTTCCGATGCTGGAGCCGGAGCAGGAGTACATGCTCGCCAAGCGTTGGAAGGAACATGAGGACCCGGAGGCGGCGCATCGGCTGGTCACCAGCCATCTGCGGCTTGTCGCCAAGATCGCCATGGGCTATCGCGGCTATGGGCTGCCGCTTTCGGAACTGATCTCCGAAGGCAACGTCGGCATGATGCAAGCGGTCAAACGCTTCGACCCGGATCGCGGCTTCCGTCTGGCGACCTATGCCATGTGGTGGATTCGCGCGGCGATCCAGGAATACATTCTGCACTCTTGGTCGCTCGTCAAAATGGGCACCACGGCGGCGCAGAAAAAGCTCTTTTTCAATCTGCGCAAACTGAAGGGTCAATTGCAGGCGATGGAGGAAGGCGATCTCTCACCCGAAAATTTGAGGAAGATCGCCACCGAACTAGATGTCCCCGAGGCCGATGTCATCAGCATGAACCGCCGCTTGGCAAGCCCCGACCATTCGCTCAATGCGCCGCTTCGGAGCGATAGCGAAGGTGAGTGGCAGGATTGGCTGGTGGATGAAAGCGAGAGCCAGGAAACCCGGCTCGGTGAACGGCAGGAGCTCGGGTTGCGCCGCGATCTGCTCGAAAAGGCGATGACCCACCTGAATGATCGCGAGCGCCATATCCTGACCGAGCGGCGGCTGCGCGACAACCCGACCACCCTCGAGGATCTATCGCAGCAATATGGCATCTCACGCGAGCGGGTTCGCCAGATCGAAGTGCGCGCGTTCGAAAAATTGCAAAAGGCGATCAAGGCTGCCGCCGTCGAGCGCCGTCTCGTCACCCATTGAGAAACTGAGTGGGCATAGTGCCCTAGCCGGTCGCCGCCTTTGGTCTCGACGAGGCAACCGGTTCACCGATCAGCGCCTCACCGACGAGGCTAAACGCGCGCCTATTTGATCTGGCCGGTGCTGCGCACTGGGCGGATGGCAACGTCGCCAACGTAGCCCGGATCGTCGGGCGATTGGGGCGGGCCGCGACGACGACGCGTACAACGAAGCCGGCGGCGCGACGAGGTGATTGGAGAGGGATTGGTTTGGATACCGTCATCGGAACGCGAAGGGAGATTTCTTCGATGGCTCCGAGACCACTCCTCACGGCTTCGACGCCAAGTCGGGCTTGTTGGTATTCAGATCGACTGGGACCGAGACGTGCTCGTGTACAATCAGCCAATTACCGTTGATCTTGCGATACACGTCGGTCAGTCGCACGGTCAGATCGATCGGCCAGCCTTTTGTTTCGGTACCGCTGACACGCTGGATGGAGTGACTGTAGCTGAGCGGGTCGGCGGCGTGATCTGCAGGTCGGTTATCTCGAACAGGGCGAGGAAGCCTTCCCAATCCTCGCGGTACGCCTTGGCGCCGACGTATTGGCGCGGGGGAACGACATCGAAGACGAGAAGTGTCTCATCCGGCATGTACACCTTCATGATCGCGTCA
>DASQCY010000621.1:0-4950 GCA_035634495.1 Allostellaceae bacterium | reverse complement strand
CGAGGCGCGCGCCGATTGTCAGTGCGGCGAGCTGATAGACTGCATTGCGGCCCGCGCGCCAGTCCGCAAGCTCCTCTTCGTCGAGGCGCTCGGGCATACGCGGGTGCCATTCGCCGGGTACCGGCCGAATCACCGAGCCGGCGTCGAGCTGGCCGCAATCGACGCGCATCGTGCAACTGAAGCGGCGGCCGACCTCGAACGTCGACTCGATGATGGTGTTGCGCGCAAGGCGCGGCGGGACCGGTTCGAAATACGTGACTTTGCGGGGCGGGGTGCGGCGGGTCATTCCGTTCCTCCTCGTTAGGTCAGGTGGGTGCGCAAGGTCCTCAATTCTATGCGGACAAAACGAGCAAAATGGTCTTGCCTGCATCTGAATTGCCTGGCGAAAAGGGGACCTCCGGACAGCAAGGGGCGGCTCCCGCCCCTTCTCGACACCGAACGAAGCGCTAAACCTCGTCGATCCTCCACGTGATAATCGGGTTTATCCCGATCACTGCGCGCCAAGCTGCCCCGGTCATTCCGGATGCCCGGATGCGGAATCAGTACCAACAGCAACCCCTCTTGCCTGTAATTCGGGCGTGGCGCCTTGACGGTTTACGGCCTGGACGCTTCGAGACCGAAGCGTTGGTGTTTCGGGCGGAGCTTCATCGCATAGCCGGGCGGCGGGCGGAAGCGGTGGCCAACGCGGAAGAGGCGGTAAAGATCAGCCGGGAGACCGGGCCGACGTTCCTCGGCCCGTTTGCGCTGGGCGTGCGCGCCTTGGCGAGCGAAGACCCGACCGCGCGCCAAGCAGCCTTGGCGGAGGGCGAAGCGCTGCTGGAAGCCGGCGCCGTGAGCCACAACCACCTCCTATTTCGGCGCGACGCAATCGATGCGTACCTTGGTGCCGGCGATTGGGAGGGCGTGGAGCGGTCCGCGGCAGGATTGGCGCAATATACCCGTCGGAGCCCCTGCCGTTCAGCGATTTTTACAGTGCGCGTGCGCGCGCTCTGGCATCATGCGGCCGCGGTCAGTCGAACACAACTGCCCTCCCAGCAGAGCTCGAGCATCTCCGCGAAGAGGGCGAGCGGCTCGGTCTGCAGGTCGCGCTGCCTGAAATTGTGAAGGCGATCGAAGAGATGCGCGGCTAATTCCAGCGGCGCCGTGGAACGCGTTCAAGCGCATCGCCGCCGGCTATTCCGCCGCCGAGAAGACGGTGCTGATCGCCGGCACGGCGACCAGATTCTACCGGCTGAAATAACAAACATGTCACCTCACTCCGGCAGGCTCGGGCGCAGCCACGCAGGTGGCTAGTTGGTAGCGTCCTGATTTGGGCAGGACGCTACCGACTAGTTCGACCAGTTGATCGGTGCGTAGTGGCCGTTTTTGCCAGAGTTGTCCCAGCGCATGCCGTGGTCCGCGAATGTGCTGTTCGGGCTGCCCACAGCTAGGGCGAGCCTGTCGGGCGCGATCGGATGCCCGAGCGCGGTCCAGATCTCTCCGCTCGGATGCATCGTCGGCAGGGGTGCCACGGCCATGTGGAGGATGCCGGGGATTTCCGCCGAACGGGATTTGCCGGCGATCGCATAGCTGATCGGCACCTTCTTTACACCGAGATTGGCGCCCACGAGGGGCGCAAAGGCGGCCATCGGGCCGCCCTCCGCGCCGCCGAAGATCGCGCCGAGCGCGGCGGTCTGCCGGTCGCCGGCCCGCTCATCGATGTAAGCAGCGAGGGTACCGTTGCCGTCGGCCATCGGCCCAGGCCAATGGGCGATCACGGCGACGTTCAGCCCGTCGAGCGACAACTCGCCGTAGCTGCCTCGGTCGATGTGAAAGAACAGCGCCAGGTCGCACACGCCCTGGCTCGGTCGCGCCGTCAACGGGGCGCGCAGCGAGGCAAGGCACGGGCAAACAACGTCGCAGTTGCAATTCTCGAAATAGTCGCCCGAGAAGCGCCAGTTAGTCGGTGATGCCATTCTTACCTCCCCAATGCAGGCCGGAGTTTAGCTCCGCTGCGGATCGTCGGCGACGGCTATAACCTCAGCTTGGGTGGGCGCATTGCCGCTGGTCGCTCGGCCGCCGCGCCGAGGCGGGTGCCGATGTCGCACTCAATGCTCTGACGCCTACGTACGTCGAGGGGACGGCGGCGGAGATCGCGGTGGCGTCCGGGCGGCGCGTGGTCCCCGCCATCGCCGACGTCACCAAAGCCGGACGAGGTCCGGCGCGCGGTCGATGCGAGCCTCGCCGCGTTTGGGCACATCGACGTTCTGGTAAATGCGCTTGGCGACTCGATCCGCAAGCCGCTGGTGACATTGCCCCGCAAGGAGGACGCTGCTGTCAGTGTGTCCGACGACGAGCTCCGCTTCATCATAGATGTCAACCTGACCGAGGCGCTGCTCTGTACGCGCGCCGTCGGCCCGCACATGCTGCAGCGCCGCTCGGGCAAGGTAATCAACATCGCATCATGGACGCCGCATCAGGGCGGTCGCGACATGGTGCTCTACACGACGGCCAAGACGGCACTCGCCGGATTTACCCGGGCGCAGGTGCTCGAATGGGCGCCCTATGGCGTGCACGTCAATGCCATCGCCCCCGGCATTTTTTCCCGATGTCGTGACGTCGGGCGAAGAGCGCATGCGGCAGACCATCCAGCGCGCCGAGCAGACCGTGCCACTGAAGCGGCCCGGGAAGCTGCGGGAGGTCGGCTTCTTGGCGCTTTACCTCGCGTCAGCCGCGTCGGACTACATGACTGGGCAGACCATCCTGCTCGACGGCGGCATGTCGTTGTAACAGGAAGGGCAAGCTGGCGCGTCGGAACTACGCCCGTCGTGCCAGCAGATCGATCTCGACGAGCGCGCCGCGCGCGAGACCAGTGACGCCCACGCAAGTGCGTGCCGGGAGACGCCCCGGCACGAAATAGGATTGGTACACCGTGTTCATCGCCGCGTAGTCTCGTTCGAAATGGGTGAGATAGACCCGGGCGAACACGACTTGATCGAGCCTGCTGCCGACGCCGGCCAAAACGCGCTTGAGATTTTCGATCACACGGTGCGTTTGCCCCTCGATCCCGTCCGGCAGAGGCGCTCCGTCATCGTCCGGATCGGTAGGGACCTGCCCGGTGACGAAGACCCAGCCATCGGCGGCGGTCGCATGGCTGTATGGCGCCACCGGCTTTGGCGCCTCTGGCACGACCAGAAACTCGATCATGGCGACACCTTAGAATGTGACCAGCGGAAAGTCCGGGGGGAGGCCGAAGTACACCTGCCCGACGGTCTCATACCGGGTCTCGGCACCGAACACATGATGCCTCAATACCTGGACGTCGCGGAAGTAGCGTTCCAGCGGGCTTCTCGTATAGATCCCGCTTGTGCCCGCGACGCGGTACATCAACTCCACCGCCTTCACCGCGCTGCTCACCGCGTGGGTCATGGCGAGCAGCAGGTCTGCCTTTTGTTTCAGCGAGACGGCATTTCCGGCCACTGTGGCCTGCCATGTCTCGCTCAAGGTATCGTAGAGCAAGAGCCGACCGGAGCGTAGGGCCGCCTCCGCCCTTGCCAGCTTGGCTTGCGCCGACGCTCGTTCCCGCAACGGGGTGCTCCTCGCCACCGGCACTTTGCCTTGAGCCAACGCGGACACCTCCTCAATCGCGTTGCGCGCCACTGCGAGCAGTAGCGGAGGAAGATTGGACCCGACAATGCCTATTACAGGGAACCGGTAGAGTGGGCCGCGATAGTGGGATCCGGGGGTGAAGTCCGGGGCGATCGGGAACGTCCGGGCCGTCGGCACGAAGACATCGGTCACCGCGACGTCGTTGCTACCGGTGCCGCGCATCCCCATGACGTGCCAGGTGTCGATCACTTCGCAGCTTTCACGGGGGAGATAAACCATCACTGCTTCCGGCTCGCCCTCCGCCCGAGGTTGGTCGCCAGCGATCACCGCCGCCGTCGTGGCGATCCAGTTGGCGTCATGGCAGTTGCTGACGAAGGGGGCGCGCCCTGTGATCCGATACCCACCCGAGGCCGGGGCTGCCTGCATCGGGCGTCCAAGTTGCGCTGCGATCACGATATTCGCGCCGCGGCCGTAGATTTCCTCGGCGCCCGCATCCGGCAATCGGGCGCAGAGATATGCCCAGTCTAAAGGGTTGGCCAGAGTCCAGCCGGCCGCGGTGTCGTGCCTCGAGATTTCCTCGATCACTAGGGCGCGCGTAAGCGGATCCACTTCCAGCCCGCCCAGTGACCGCGGCGTGCACATGCGCAACAAGCCGGCTTCGTGCAATGCGGCCAACACGGGTGGCGACAAACGGCGCTCCCGCTCGGCCTCCTGATTGTGTTCCCGGATTACTGGTGCAATGCGTCGTGCAGCTTCGACAAGTGTTGTGTCTCCATGAATCTGCATGGCGTCCTCCCTGTCAGATCTAGCTTCCTTTGGCTCCCAGGCTTTGCCTAACGCCAAGCCAGTCTCGGGAAGATAGCGCTGGCGAGAGACAGCAGCAATCATTACTCAATGACCGCGCATCAAGGCGGTGGGACATCATCCTTTACACGACGGCCAGACTGCGCTCGCCGGATTTTCCGCGGATCGGCTGCAAATGGATGCTCTCGGGCGTGCACATCCGTGCCATTGCCCCCGCGATTTCTTCGGCTTTCGCCCGCGCGCTCAGCATGCGAGGCGATGCGCTGGCCACGTCACGCAGCGGTGCGCTACGCTCGGCGTAATTCGAACCCAGGTGGGAGGATTTTAGCCAGATGGCCGGGGAAGCTCTCGACGCGAACGCGGCGATGCGCCGCTACTGGAATACGGTCGCCGGGCCGCGCTGGGTCGCCAGCCCGCGGTTTAGGGAGCGGCGCAACCAGGAAAGCCTCGCATTACTGCTGGCGCGTCTGGGCCTTGCCGGCGGCGAGAGCGTACTCGAAATCGGCTGCGGCACCGGGGCGCTGACCCTGCCGCTCGCCGAGGTGGTCGGCGAGCATG
>DASQCY010000620.1:0-1526 GCA_035634495.1 Allostellaceae bacterium | reverse complement strand
CGAGCGATTGCCTCCGGCGATCCTCGATCAAATCAAACCCGGAGGACGGATCGTTCTGCCGCTGGGCCCGGACGAGGCGCAATGGCTCACGGTGGTCGACAAAGGGGCGGATGGACAGACCAGTGTACGGAAACTGATCCCGGTGCGGTTCAGCCGGCTCGAGACGGTCGTGTAAGGCACGGCTACCCAATATCCGTCAGCCCTCAAGCAAGATCTCTCGCAGCTCCAGACGACCAATCCCACGCCGTTCGACCTCCGCCGCAGGACGGCCCGAGAGGATTGCCTCATCACGTCTCGCGAGAAGCTGCAGTTTTCGAAGTAATGCTGACACGCGGTTACAGCGGGACCCGAGCGGGAGCCTTCATAATACCGATACCGGGCGTGATCGCGCGAGCGATGAAACGGCGCCCTCGGTGCGGTCCTCGGCCCAACGGTCGAGCACAACGATGTCCTTGCCCTCCTGCCCTGGTGCGGGGTACGAGCTGATCGAAGGCCACGATGTGCATCGACAGCGGCTTCGTCGAGCCGTTCGATTTCGCTGCCGTCGGCGCCCGACAACCAACTTCACGCGCCCGCGTACTAGAAGTTCGAATCCAGTCCCCTCCAGCGGAGAGTCCGCAAACCATCGGTTCCTCAGCGGCGGAGCGAGATCTCCCCAGCGCGCGCGACGAAAACAGGATAAGATAGCCACAGGAGGCGTGGGAGCGGGAGGGAAGGTTGCGGCAGCTATTGACGGACCGTTACCGCGAGCGCGTCGCCGGGGTGATCTCCTGCTACGACCGGATCTGCTATGCCAAGGGAATGACAGCATTTCTGTCGGCGCGGCAGATCCGCATCTTCGACTATCCGCGATTTGCTGAACCGCTGCGCGATCGCGTCCGCGAGCGCGCCGCCGAGGTCGAGATCCGACTCGAGAATGCGCGCTTCCCCGGAACTCTCTTGTCCGCCGATTTCACGTGCGTACTGAAGCCTCGCACCATATTCGGCACACCGATGGAACTCAAATTCGTTCTCGGTGGCTTCGATGCGCACACAAATCTCGAGCGCTGGCTGGTGGGCCAGGCACTCGTCGAATCGGCCGTCGCGTTCAACACGGATGTCTCTGCGCTTGGAGCCACATCAAAGCTCGCGCTCGCGGGACAGGCCGAAGCCCGCTACTTCCCCAACTGGCTATTCCAGATCACTGGCTCGGATAGACCGCCGTCGACCCTGAACCGACCTTCATGTCCGCACTGGCCGATCGTTGGCTCTACCGGGGAGCGGTCGTTCGCACAATCCGCAGCTCACGCCAACTGATCGAGTAGCGCCTTCGCCTCTTTCAGGTCGACGGTGTCGAAGCCCTCGGTAAACCAGCTATAGACCGGGGTGATGAGGTCGCGGGCTTCGGTGCGCCGGCCTTGCTCGCCCCACAGCCGGGCGAGATCGCGGGCGGCGCGCAATTCCAGCGATTTTGCTTTTTGGGCTTGGGCGATGCGGATCGCTTGCTGAAAGGAAGCCTCGCCCTCGTTGAGCTTATTTTCCGCGAG
>DASQCY010000619.1:0-12507 GCA_035634495.1 Allostellaceae bacterium | reverse complement strand
GGCCGGTCCGTATTGGGCGCCGTAAACGTCGCCTGTATCCAGTCGTGGGTAGAGCGGGTAGCCTTCCCAGCCGAGCCAGGACGCCGCAGCGACTATCGCCTCCGCGTGATTGAGATAGCTCGGGTAGAAAAGATAACGAATGAGAAGTGCAAATTGTAGAGCGCCGACCAGTATGATGCCGGCAGCGCCGCAACGTTTGAGCCAGCGTAGACCGCGTGATTCAGGATTAAGAGGTATGACCAGCACGGCTACCGCTGCCCCGACAGCGAGGAGCACCACAAGCTGCCCCTTCCAGACCGCTCGCGGATCGAGTGAATAGAGGGGATAGAGAAATGAAAGGTCGATCGACACAACTAATATCCGTTAATTCGATATTTATCCTTAATTTACATTCACCGGACGCTGAGGCCCAGCTCTGGTCAGAATTTAGCTTAAGAGTATCCTTCTGTAAAGCTGTGGTCCAGCAAGGTTGAAGCATGGCCGAGTTTGGCGCCAGGAGTTCCTTCATGACTGTACCGTGTTATCGAAATGTGAGCAGAGATTGATCGCCGCGGGCGCACCACCGCAGGACGGTGCCGCCAACTGGGGCTTGCGATCGAAGACGCCGTGTGCTCTTGTAGATAAAGGTGGCGCAGTGCACGAGCTCTCGCTTTAATTGAAAGCTTAGATTGCTACAGCATGCAGACCCATTCCAGTTAAGTTAACACCGTGACAAATGCACTTTCGCTCTATCTCGACGCGTTGCGCTTCGGCGCGGCGTTTATTGTGTTCTTGTCGCATTTCGGGCGCGTCAGCGGCGGCCTTTTCTGGCAGATGCAGCCCTACGGCCGGACCGCGGTGTTGGTGTTCTTCGTCCTTTCGGGTTTTGTCATCGCCTGGGTCACCGAGACCAAGGAGCGGACCCTGGAGGAATACGCCCTGAGTCGGGTCGCCCGGCTCTATTCGGTGATCCTGCCGGCGCTGATCATAACGGCGGTGCTCGACCACATCGCGATAGCGATCGATCCGAGCTTATACGGACCGGAACCCCTCCCGGCTATGGTGCGCGGCGGCCCGCTCAACGTTTTTCTCGGTTACGTACTCTCTTTGGTGTTTCTCGGGGCAAGCTGGAACATTGGGATGAACCCGGGCTCCGACTTGCCCTATGGGACGCTCGACTACGAGGCTTGGTATTACATTCTCTTCGGCGTAGCCACTTTTCTACAAGGGCGGCTACGGATGGTGGCAATCGCCGTAGCCGCACTCGTAGCCGGACCAGCGATCCTTCTCTTCTTTCCGCTCTGGCTGATGGGCCTGGCGGCTTGGCGATGGCGCGCCGCGCTGCCGAGGCAGCTGGGAACCCCGCTCGCGTTAGGCGCCTGGGCGGCGTTTATCGGGCTGGAGGCATTCGGTGGCCAGGAACTGTTTCAGCATCCACAAGCGGCTTTGCTTCCATGGCAGTTTTCGGCCTATGACTACATTGTCAGCGCGCTCGTAGCCGTCTTGATCGTGGGGCTCGCCAACGCTCCGTTGCCGATGCCTGGGGCGGCCGTGGAGCGCCTGATCCGGCTTCTCGCCGGAACGACGTTCGGGCTCTACCTGCTGCATTTCCCGCTGTTGCTCTTCTTCGGGACCGTGATCCCCGGCCCGGCCGACCGCCCGATGCATCAGATGCTGGTATTCGGGCTTACCCTTGGGATCGCGATTGGGGTCTCGCACATGATCGAGCGGCAGAAAGGAGGATTGAAACGCGCCTTGCGCTCCGGGCTCGACCTGGTGCGCAGGAGGCGCCTCCGCCCCGCTCTCGAGCGCCAGGGACTCCAGTGACGGACCGCGTTCCCCGGACGCTTCCCTGGACCTTCCCTGATAAGCGATTTTCGTTCCCTGTTCGGCCGATTTAATTCCCTCTTCGGCCGCTTAGGGAATTTGCCCTTCGATAGGCGCATTCTCAAACACTTAGAGTTCCCTATCCGGTCCGGGAACGGGTTTTTGCCAGTTTCTTCCCGTTGATCAGGGAAGCTGAGGGGAAGGATGGGCCGGGGGCGCGGGGCACGGTTTATGCAAGAAAACCGAGCATCCGCCCGGACGGCGATCGAAGGAGAGACGGGCCGATGCGGTCACCTCCGGTCGACACCGAAGACAAGGACCTGCCGCTGCGCGACGACATCCGGCTGCTCGGCCGTATCCTCGGCGACACGGTGCGTGAGCAGAGCGGCGAGGCCGTGTTCGACATCGTCGAGCGCATTCGCCAGAGCTCGGTGCGCTTCCGCCGCGACGAGGATATCGCAGCCCGTCGCGAGCTCGCGGAGACGTTGAACAGCACGCCGCCTGGCGAGGCGCTGCAGATCATCCGCGCATTCAGCTTCTTCTCGCATCTCGCCAACATCTCCGAAGATCAGCACCACATTCGACGCACCCGTGCCCACGCTTTGACCGCCTCGGCACCGCGCGAAGGCACGATGGCCTATGCGCTGAGCCGGGCCGGCGAGGCCGGTATCTCGCCACGGCGCCTCGCTGCCTTCTTTACCGGCGCCATGGTCATGCCGGTGTTGACCGCACATCCGACCGAAGTCCGGCGCAAGAGCACAATCGACCGCGAGATGGAGGTCGCACACCTCCTGGCCGAACGTGACCGGCCTTCCATGACCGCGGCCGAACTTGACACGAACGAGACGGCGTTGCGCCGCGCGGTGCTGACCCTGTGGCAGACCAATCTGCTGCGCCACACACGGCTGCGCGTGATCGACGAGGTGGCCAACGGCCTTTCCTATTACGACTACACGTTCCTCGCCGAATTGCCGCGTTTCTATGCCGACCTCGAAGCGGAGCTCGCGCGCGCGGATATCGTGCTCGCGCATGGCCTGCCGTCCTTTCTGCGCATCGGCAGTTGGATCGGCGGCGATCGCGACGGCAACCCGTTTGTCACCGAGGAGGTGTTGCGTGCAGCATTGCGGGCGCAGAGCAGCCGCGCGCTTGAACACTACCTCGACGAATTGCATTTGCTCGGCAGCGAGCTATCGCTCGACAGCCGGCTCGTAGGCGTTTCCGGGGCGCTGGAGGAGCTCGCCGCGAAGTCGCCCGACCGCTCGGTCAATCGGCGCGACGAGCCGTACCGGAGGGCGATCACCGGCATCTATGCCCGGCTGGCCGCGACGGCGCAGGCGCTCGACCATCTCGAAGCACCGCAACATGCCGTGGGGGGACGCCCCGCCCTATGCCGGCAGCGGCGAATTGCTCGCTGATCTCGCGATCATCGACGGCTCGCTCGTCGCCAATGGCTCCGCGATCCTGGCGGAGGGACGCCTCAAGCATTTGCGCCGCGCGGTCGATGTCTTCGGCTTTCACCTGGCGGCACTCGATTTGCGCCAGAACTCCGACGTGCACGAGCGCAGCGTCGGCGAAATGCTCAGTTTTTCTGAGCCGGGTCTCGACTACGCCGGGCTCAGCGAGGCGGAACGCATCCGCCTACTTTTGGCTGAGCTCGGCACGGCACGCCCGCTGACTTCTGCCTTTCTCCCCTATTCGGCCGAGACAGCCAGCGAACTTGCGATCCTGCGCGCGACCGTCGATGCGCATCGCCTGTACGGCCCGGCAGCGGTGCCGCACTATGTGATCTCCAAGACGACTGGCGTTTCCGACATTCTCGAAACCGCCGTGCTGCTGAAAGAGGCCGGTCTATTACGGCCGCGCGAGGGAGCGCTCGAACTGGATATCGTCCCGCTGTTCGAGACGATCGACGATTTGCGCCATTGCGGCAAGGTGATGGACGAGCTTCTGGGGCTGCGCGAATACAGGCGTCTGCTCGACGGGCGCAGCCGCGTGCAGGAGGTCATGCTCGGCTATTCCGACAGCAACAAGGATGGCGGTTTCCTGACCTCCGGCTGGGAACTCTACAAGGCGGAGTTGGCGCTCGTCGAGGTGTTCCGGCGCCATGAGGTCGGGCTGCGCCTGTTCCACGGCCGCGGCGGCTCGGTCGGCCGCGGCGGCGGGCCCAGCTATCAGGCGATCCTTGCTCAGCCTCCGGGTGCCGTGCAGGGTGCCATCCGCATCACCGAGCAGGGCGAGGTCATCGCCAGCAAATACTCGAACCCTGAGCTCGGACGACGCAACCTCGAGATCCTTGCGGCGGCGACTTTGGAAGCGACAGTGCTGCAGCCGGAACCCACTGAACCGCGGCCCGAGTATCTCGAGGCAATGGAGTTTCTCTCTGCGGAGGCCTATCGCGCCTATCGTAACCTCGTTTACGAGACCCCGGGCTTCGACCGCTTTTTCCGTGAGTCCACGGTGCTCGGCGAAATCGCCAACCTCAACATCGGCAGCCGTCCGTCGTCCCGGACGACTTCGGGTCACATCGAGGATCTGCGCGCGATTCCCTGGGTTTTCAGTTGGGCGCAATGCCGGCTGATGCTGCCGGGCTGGTACGGTTTCGGCACCGCGGTCGAGGCGTGGCTCGACGCGCAGCCAAACGGCGGCATGACCATATTGCAGGGGATGTACCGCGAGTGACGTTCTTCCAGATGCTGTTGTCCAACATGGACATGGTATTGGCCAAGAGCGACATTGCTATCGCCTCGCGGTATGCCGAGCTGGTCTCCGACACGGCATTGCGCCATCGCGTCTTTTCTCGATTGCGAGCGGAGTGGCAGAGCACGGTCGACGCATTGCTCAGAATCATCGAGCAAGCGAGCCTGCTCGAGAGCAATCCTCTATTGGCGCGCTCGATCCGCAACCGCTTCCCGTATCTCGACCCGCTCAACCATATGCAGATCGAGCTGTTGAAACGCTATCGCGCAGGCGACCCGAACGAGGATGTCGTCACCGGCATCCATCTGACGATCAACGGCCTTGCCGCCGGGCTGCGCAATAGCGGCTAAGGCGCGCTGGGATCTCCTACAATTGGGCGATGCCGGCGCGGGCGCAGTCTTCGTCCTGCTGCGATGTTCCACCGCCGACGCCGCAAGCGCCTTCGACGATGCCGTTGCGCACGATCGGAACCGCCCCCTGACCCATGATCATGTGTCCGCCCGAGGCGGCGGCAATGCCGCGTGGGGTCGGTTGGTCGGCGCGCTCGGTTAATTCGCCGCTCGGCCGCCCGAACGCGGCCGAGGCGACGGCCTTGCCCTGGCTACCATAAGCGCTCGCCCAAATCGCGTTGTCCATGCGCTGCAGTGCAATCAAACGGCCGCCACTGTCGCAGACCGCGGCGCTGATCCTGATGTTGAGCTCCTGGGCTTTCGCCAAGGCGCCGTGAACGATGCGATTGGCTTCTTCGAGTGTCAGAGCCATTGGTCTCTCCCTAGTGCGAGGTTGCGGTGCGCGCTCAGCCCGGCGTGGCGGCGCGGCGGATATTGGCGCTCTGTTCGGGGACGCCGGTCTCCTCGAAGCAGACGCGGGCGAAGGCCGCTACACCGGCGCGGATGTCGTCCTTCGACGGCAGCGCAAAGCAGAGTCGCAGATGCGATTTGCTTTCACCCGGGTTGCACGACCATTCCGGGCCGGGGTTGAAGGCGATGCCGGCCTTTGCGGCGGGTGCTACGAGCTTGGTCACGTCGACCCGGTCCGGGAGCTTCAGCCACAAAAAGATGCCGCCCTTCGGGTACCACATCTTTTCGACCGCGGTGCCGAATTCGCGCTCGACCGCCTCGACCATCGTATCGAGCTTGCCGTGCAGGGTCTGGGTCAGGCCGCCGACGTGCTCGCCGAAATTCCGCGAGAAATACTCGGCGACGACCATCTGATCGAGCGCGCCGGTGCCGCTGTCGGCCTCGCGCTTGCAGGCGACGAGCCGGCTCATGACCTGCGGGTCGGCGACGGCATAGCCGAGGCGCAATGAGGGGGCCAAGGTCTTCGAGAACGAGCCGATGTGGATGACCTGCTGCGGGTCCATCGCGAAGAGGGAAGGCGGCCCGGCGCCGTCCCAGGTCAGGTCGGCGTAGCATTCGTCCTCGAAGACCGGCACGCCGTGCTTGCGGGTCAGCGCGAGCAGCTCTTCACGGCGCTGGCTCGGCAGGATCGAGCCGGTCGGGTTCTGGACCGTCGGTATCGTGTAGACGTATTTCGGAACGATACCCTTATGTCCGAGATCCTCGATGATGCGCGCAAGGCCGTCGATCTTCAGCCCCTCGTCGTCGAGCGGCGCACCGATGATGTTGACCCCGAGGCGCTTCAATTTGGTCAGCGCACCGCCATACGTGAACTCCTCAAGGATGACGGTGTCGCCGCGTTCGAGCAGGAGACCATTGACGAGGTCGATGGCTTGTCCGGAGCCTGAGGTAATCAGTACGTCGTCGAGCGTGCATTTGATCGCAGGTCTCTGCGCAACCTTGTCGACTACGAGCTGGCGCAGCCCGCGATATCCCTGCGGGCCGTCGAAATTGTAGAGAGCCAGATCGGCGCCGCGCCGGCGCAAGACAGCAGTGGCGGCCTCGGCGAGTGCGGCGGCCGGGATGCGCGCCGGATCGTTATGGCCGCCGATAAAGTTGTATTTCGGAAACCCGGTCCAGCGTGGCGCCGGCGGCGGCAGGTCCTTGGCGAAGAGGTGGCTGTAGGCGAAACCGCCGTCGGGCATGATCGTTTCTCCTTATGGGATTACTCTCCTCACCGCGAACCGCCCTCACTATAACCCTCCCCCGCTGGCGGGGGAGGGAAGGGGGCGAGTGGCGAAAGGAGCCGGAAACAGCGCGAAGGTTCTTGGATTAGCGTGCCGCAGGCGCGTATTTGCCGGTCAATTGCGGTGTGATGTCGGGATAGGCGCCGGCCGTCTTTTGCGCCGCCTTCTCGTGCATCTGCAGCCGTGTCTCACGTCCCCAGGTGCGCTTCAGCTCATCTTTGACGTTGAAGGCAAGGCGGCCGAGACCGTCGATCTCGAGCTCGATCTTGTCGCCGTCCTGGAAGGAGTTGAGGCCGCGGTGGTTGGTGCCGGTGGCGATGATGTCGCCCGGCTCCAGGGTGTGGACCGAGGACAGCCACTCGATGCAGCGCGGGATTTTGTGCGCCATGTCGCTGGTGTTGAAGTTCTGCATCAAGGTGCCGTTGTTCCACAGCCGGATCTGCAATTTCTGCGGGTCCGGGATCTCGTCCTTGGTCACAAGATAAGGGCCGATCGGCGCGAAGGTGTCGCGCGACTTCATGGCAAAAAAGCCGGGGGCCGGGAGGCCGCGCGCCGAGCCGTCGATAAAGTTCGTGTAGCCAAAGACGTAATCCATCGCGTCGGCGGCTTTGACGTTGCTCGCCTTCTTACCGATCACGACCGCGAGTTCAGCCTCGCCCTCGAAGATCGTCGCCGGCGCATCGGGCAATACCATCGTATCGCCGGGTCCACAGATCGCGTTTGCTGTTTTTTGGAACGCGTTGATAGGCGCTGGCGCGCTGCGCGTGCCGTCTTCCATGTAGTTGACCGCCATCGCGTCGATATTGTCCGGTTTTGGCAATGGCGGGCGCACTTTGACGGATGACAGCGCGGCACCCTGGCCGCTCGCCGCGGCATCGTTGAGCCGCGCACGATATTGGTCAAAGCGAGCGATCAGCCCGTTGATCAGGTCGCCGGGGCCGGTATGCGGGATGTCCCGCACGACCGACGATACGTCGACGACGCGGTCACCCTTCAGCACACCCAGCTTGTAATCGTCGAAGAACAGCAACTTCATGTCGAGTGCTCCCTAAGCAGGCTGCGGTTTACGATCGGAAAAATCGTCATTTCGAATGCGAAAAGCGGGACTCCATCTGCCGCCGATAGATTCCGGCCTTCGCGGGAATGACGATGGCGTTTGCTCCCTTAGTCTATGGGTACGAAGATACAATTGCGGATCTTGTTGTCGATCGCCTTGGAGAGGTGTCCCTTGCCGGTCGTGTCTTCGACCAGCAATACCTCGCCGGCGCCGATCTTGCGGCTCTCGCCGTCGCTCGCGGTGATCTGCACGCCCGCGTCGAGATTGATGATGTACTGACGTCGGGGGGCGGGGTGCCAGTCGAGATCATAGGTCGGCGGAACTTCGCGGAAGATGATGCCGGTTGCCGGCAGGCGTTTGGAAAGCTTGCCGCCGCGCGTCTCCTCGACCCACTCGACCTCGATGTCCCGGAAGTGCGACTGCCCGCTCGCGTCAGTGTAGAGGTTGTGTATCCGCATTGCCGCCCTCCCTCAAGTTTGTCCGAGCGAGGCCATAGTAACGGCGGGGCTGACCTCGACGCCAGCGTCTCGACGCAGAGCCGCCGAGGAACGCCGCACGCCCGGTTTCAGGCGAAGGGCCGGGCGCTCGACCAGATGCCAGGACAGGAAGGCGAGCGTTGCCGCCGCCGGCAACGCGAGCAGGAACACCTGCCACCATTCCGCCCGGCCGCCGAACAGCCAGACGACCCCCTGCTCGACCGGCCAGCCATAGATGTAGATGCCGTAGGACAGATCGCCGTAGCGCGCCGCCGGGATGACCGGCAGGCGCGGGGTCAGGGCGAGCCACAGAGCGAGGTAACAGCCGAACAGCGGGAAAAGAAGGATGAACTGGCGCAACGGCACGCTGAGGACGAGGCCGGCCAGGGCCAAGAGGGCGACGCGGCCGTCGAAGATGCAGGTGTGACGCAGTTTGTAGAGGACCATGCCGGAGGCGAAGAAGCCGACCAGCCAGCCCCAGCCGCTCAGCAGCTGGAAGAACCAACCCCATTTTTCGAGCTCGTCGAGCATGTTGAAGTGCAGGCAAGCCATACCGAACGCCAGCAGCAGAAGGGCCGCCCGCACCGTCAACAGCCGGAGCACGCCGAGTGCCAGCACCATCAGGTACATCGTAAACTCGAGGCGCAAGGTCCACAGCGAGCCGTTGATCTCCAACCCGACCGGATTGTTGACGAACATCACCCCGGGCAGCTCGTGCACGGTCTGATCGAGGAGGGTGTTGCCGATGACGTACTCGTAAGGCTCCGGGCGGCTCAGAAAGGCGCTTGGCCAGAGCGTGGTGACGAGGGGCGCCAACGCGAAGGCCGAGAGCACAGTGGCGACGAAGAGACCAGGGAAGATGCGCAACGACCGCTTGGCCAGGAAACGCCAGGCATCGCCGGTCTCTTCAAAGCTCTGCGTCACTAGAAAGCCGCTGATCGCGAAGAATACGAAGACGCCGACGAGACCGAGGATGGACTGATTTTCGGTCAACCAGATCAGCCACTCATGGTCCTGCGTGCCCTCGGAGATCAGGAACGAATGCGAAAAGACGACCGAGGCGGCGGCGACCAGACGCAGCGCGTCGAAATTATTGTGCCTGCCCCCTCCCACCGGGCCGGCCCGATTAAGCGGTCATTAGACGGGCGACGCGCTCGCGGTGCCAAGTGGCGTCGCCGAAGGCGACCTCGGAGGCCTTGGCGCGCTTGAAGTAGAGCTGCAGGTCGTGCTCCCAAGTGAAGCCGATGCCGCCGTGTAATTGGATGCCGGCCCCGGCAACCTTGCGGTAGGCATCCGAGGTGTAGGCCTTGGCCATCGATACTGCGAGCGGCGCCTCGGCCAGCCCTTCGTCGATCGCCCAGGCGGCATAGTAGGTCAGCGATTTGGCGTTCTCGACATCGACCAGCATGTCGGCGGCCCGGTGCTTGACGCCCTGATAGCTGCCGATCGGTTTGCCGAAAGTGAGACGGATCTTGGCGTAGGCGGTGGTCATGTCGAGGACCTGCTGGGCGCCCCCGCACATTTCGGCGCAAAGCGCCACCGTCGCGCGGTCGAGCACGCGCGACAATGGCGGCCAGCCGCCGTGCTTCTCGCCGAGGAGTGACGCGGCCGGCACCGCGACATTGTCAAGCCTCACTTCGCACAGCTTGCGGGTCTCGTCGATCGTCGGCAACAGCGTGACGGCGAAACCTGCGGCGTCCTTCGGCACCAGAAACAGACTGACGCCGTCCTCCATAGTGCTGCCGTCCCGCGTGCGCACGGCGACGACGACTGCGTCGCTTAAATGTGCGTCCGCCACGAAGAGCTTGGTGCCGGAAAGGACAAACCCGCCGGCGGTTTCGCGGCCGGTCGCCACGATGCCGGCTGCGTCCCAGCGTGCATTGGGCTCGGTCCAGGCGAGGCTCACCTTGGCCGAGCCCGCCGCGATGCGCGGCAGCCATTCCTGCTGCTGGGCTTGTGAGCCGACCTCGAGAATCGCCGCGCCGCCGAGCAGCACGGTCGAAAAGAACGGCCCGGGCATGACCGCCCGGCCCATTTCCTCCATCAGTACTGTCATTTCGACGAGGCCGAGCCCGCTGCCGCCCGCCTCCTCGGGGAAGAGGATGCCGAACCAACCCTGATCGGCCAGTTGTTGCCAGAAAACGTCGGTCATCGCCGCCGGCTCCGCCATGCGGTGGCGGACAAAGGCCGTGGGACATTCGTTTTCGAGGAACCTTCGGGCGCTCGCGCGCAGCAGCTCCTGCTCTTCGGTAAAGCCGATATCCATATTACCGGGCGCGGCTGTACCGGCGGCAGTCGAACCGCACCATGTCGCGGAAATGCGGTCGCAACCGCTGCGTCCAAGGCGTATCGGCGGCCTTGCGCCATTCGGCGGAGCTCGGCACCTCGGGCGAGGCAAAATGGTAGAGTGCAACGTAACGCTGGGTGGCACCACTGCCGCGGTAGCGGCGGGCGCATAAGGTGCCGGGCACGGCGCCGAGGGCCGGGACGTGCTCCTTGTTGTACCACTCGTTGAAATCGCTCTCGTGCTCGGGGGCGATGTTCATCGCGATGACCAATAGTGCGGCGGCCTCCGACGGCGCCGTGCGGTCACCAGGAAACAGCTGCTCGCCCTCGTAGCGCATCAGGCTCTTGCGAAAGCGAGCGGTGCGCTTTGTCCAAGGCGAGGAGTTCTCGCCTCCGACGGCCATATAGGGCGCGCTCTTCAGCACGCCGACATTGTCGAGATCGTAGGTCGCAACCGAGATCTTCGGGTTCGTCGCACCGATCCAGCGATCACCGTTCAGAAAACCGGGTACCCGCAGCCGCTCCGGGACGTGCTCGAGATCGTACCAGTCGTGAAATTCGTCTTCAGGGGCGGCCGCGAAATCCATTGCCGCGACCAGGATGCCCTTTGCCATTGGTCCCTCCCAAGGGTTTGGAGCATCATCGCCGAGACCCTCCGGGGTTTCCAGCGAAACTCGCCGCAGCCATCGGGGATCGCTGGGTGGCGCGCGTCAGCGCCGGGCGCGCGGCTGGGCGGCGGCTGTCGCCTGCTGACGGAACATCGTGTCGGCAGCCTGCTTCTGGGTGTCCGAGAGGCTCGCATAGAGAGAGTCGAAAGCGGTCGCCAGGCGCTCGGTGTTGTCGGCGTAAGCGCGTGCGATCTGGGCGTAGGAGTGCATGTTGTCTGGCGCGCTCATCGTCGCCACCGCGCCGGCGCGCTGCGTGAAGAGTGCGTCCGTGGCCGCCGCATTGTCGCGCATTGCCTGGGTAAAGGCAGACCAGAGAGGCATCTGCGCCTCGGTGATGCCGAGCTGTGACTGCAACATCTTAATCCGCTGATCAACGGCACCTTGAGTCGCGGTGGAAGGCGCGGGTGCGCTCGATGGAGCCGCAGCCGCGGGGGCCGGGTTCGCGGGGGCGGCCGTCGGAGGGAGCGGAGCTGCCGACTGCGCGAGCCCGATGGAGGGCGCCAGGAAGACCGCCAGAGCGACACCGCGTGCAAGCAATGAGCCGAACATTTCTACCTCCTCAGCGCCACCGGCCGTGGCCGCCACCGAAGCCGCCGCCGCCCATCCGGGCCTCGTGCCAGCCCCCACCGCCATGCCAACCGCCAAAGCCGCGGCCGGCCCATCCGCCATGCCAACCGCCAAAGCCGCGGCCGCCGCCCCATCCGCCATGCCAACCGCCAAAGCCGCGGCCGCCCCAGCCGCCATGCCAACCGCCGCCCCAGGCCCACCGGGACGGGCCTCCCAGTCGGCCATGGAAGCCCACAGGCCCGCCGGCAAAACCCCGGTGGCCGAAATGCATTACCGCCGCCGTTGCTCCGAAGGTGCCAAAGCCACCAGTGATGAAGCCGCCGTGCCACCAGCCCGGTCCGATGGTCGCGAAAGCCAGAACGGGAGGACCGATAAAGAGCCCGAAGGCAGGCGGCGTAAAGACGACGAGCGGCGGTGCGGCGGCGACAACGATCGCGGGCGGTGGCAGCACCACGACCGGTGGTGGCAATACCGCGCCGAGCAACGCGCCGGTAGGCGGCGGCGGGGCCGTTGCCACGGGAGGAAGAGCTGCTGGCGGCGGGGGGCCTGCCGCGATCGGCGGCGGAGCGATCGCCGGAAGTCCGAGCACGATCGGTGGTGGCGCTATGTAGATCGGCGGGGGTGCCACGATCAGCGGCGGAGCGATGATTACGCCGAACGACGCGCCCAGCAGCAGACCGCCCCACGCCCAAGCGCCTGCGCCCCATCCCCAACCGAAATCATTCCAGCCCCAGGCGTGGCGCCAATCCCACCAGCCTATGCCGCGACCGCCGAACCCGGGCCCACCCCAGCCATGCCCGAATTGCGCAGAGGCGAAGGTCCCGCCCCAACCGGCAGCACCCCACCCGCGCTTGTACCAGCCGA
>DASQCY010000618.1:0-3648 GCA_035634495.1 Allostellaceae bacterium | reverse complement strand
TCTGATCGATCGTTCAAAGTGACCAAAACGCAACTCGGAATCGGCCCAAGGGTTGGATGCATCTCGGGTCTAGCGGTCGAGGCAACGATCGCGCAAGCTGCGGGGTTTTCGGTTGTCATCGGAACGGGAGATCGGGATCGTACTGCGACACTCGTCGCGACAGCGGCCGCGAAGACTGATTGCCTCGTCAGCTTCGGCATTGCCGGAGGACTAGCGCCGGAACTCAAGGTTGGGACGGTGGTCGTTTCCGGCGAAGTCGTTTCGGGAACCCACCGTTGGGCGATCGAGCCATCTGTTAGCTGGCAGTTAAGCCAGTTTGCGCGGTCGATCGGTGCCGTCGAAGGGCTGGTATTAGGCGCTACGTCCATCCTCGCGACACAGACTGAAAAGAAGCGTGCCTGGGCCACCACCCATGCTCTCGCCGTCGACCTCGAAAGCGAGATCGTAGCGCGCGTCGCGACAGCACTCGGCATCCCATTCATTGTGCTGCGCTCGATCGCGGATACCGCGCGACAGGATCTCCCGCCGGCATCGCTGGTTCCCCTCAGCGCGGATGGAAGACCTGACTTGTTGGGTGTGCTTGCCGCCGTCCTGCGGCGGCCGTCGCAGGTCGCCCGCATGATCGGTCTGGCGCGGGAGACCAGGATAGCGCTGTCCGCGCTAATCGGCCCCGCTCGCGCGCTCCGAGGGCTGGTCGGAGCCACCTAGACGCGCCATCGCCTGTTCGACGTGGCGCGAGAAAACGTATCTCGCAGGACGCTGCCGGTCGAGGGGGATCTCCGGCGCCATTTCTCCCTCGGTGCGGATGCCGCGCAGCACAACCTTCGCCGCCCTCAACGGGTTGCGGACCGAGTCCATGACCGCGGTTGCCTCATACCCGCTGTGCACCATGCAGTTGGCGCATTTCTCGTAGTTGCCGGTGCCGTAAGCGTCCCAATCGGTCTCCTCCATGAGTTCCTTAAACGTCTTGGCATAGCCCTCACCGAGCAGATAACAGGGCCGTTGCCAGCCAAAGTAGTTTCGCGTCGGATTGCCCCACGGCGTGCAGTGGTACGATTGATTGCCGGCGAGAAAGTCGAGGAAGAGAATTGATTGGTTGAACGACCAACGACGTCCGCCGCGCTTGAATATGCCGCGGAACAGCTCCTTGGTTCGGCGGCGGTTCAAGAAGTGCTCCTGGTCCGGTGCCCGCTCATAGGCGTATCCCGGCGACACGGTGATCCCGTCGATGCCGATTTGCGTGACCGTGTCGAAGAAGCGAGCGACGCGCTCCGGCTCGGCTGTGTCGAACAGGGTCGCATTGATGTTGACACGAAAGCCGCGGGCCTTCGCCAGCTTGATCGCGGCGACAGCGCGATCGTAAACACCCTGCTGACACACCAAGTAGTCGTGCTCTTCGCGGTCGCCGTCGAGGTGGACCGTCCAGGCGAAATAAGCGCTGGGTTTGAACAGCTCAACCTTCTTCTCGAGCAGCAGAGCGTTGGTACAGAGGTAAACGAATTTCTTTTGCGCCGTAATGCGCTCGACGATCTCGTCGATCTCCCGGTGCAGCAACGGTTCGCCCCCCGCTACCACGACGACCGGTGCACCACATTCATCGACGGCATCGAGGCATTCGTCGACGCTCAAGCGCTGATTGAGGATCGTGTCAGGGTAGTCGATCTTTCCGCAACCGGCGCAGGCGAGGTTGCAACGGAAAAGCGGCTCGAGCATCAGAACGAGCGGATACCGCCGGACACCCCTCAAATGCTGCCCGACAACATAGGCTCCTACTCGGATCGTTTGGTGCAGCGGAATCGCCACAGGGCACCCTCCTCGGGAAATTGCAACAGCAAGCCGATCTCAGCCGCGGGTGTCAGAGAGCTGCGGCGGCAGGCGAAAGCGGACGTTCTCGGTGACGCCTGGGAGCACCGAAAGTTCGATCGTCGCGATCTCGCTAAGCCGGGCGATCAGGTCTTCAACCAACACCGCCGGAGCCGACGCGCCGGCGGTTATGCCGACCGCAGAAACGCCTTCGAGCCAACGGGCGTCGAGCGCACCTGCATCTTCGATCAAATAGCTCGCAACACCGGTTTCGGCGGCGATCTCGCGCAACCGATTCGAATTCGAGCTGTTCGGCGCGCCGACGACCAGGACAACGTCAACGATCCGGGCGAGTTCCCGAGCGGCCCTCTGACGGTTCTGCGTCGCGTAGCAAATGTCCTTCGTATCGGGCCCGACGATCGACGGGAACCGCTCCTTGAGGGCTTCGATGACGGCGCGCGTGTCGTCAACGCTGAGCGTGGTCTGGGTGATGAAGGCGAGCTTGTCCGGGTCGGTGACCTCCAGCCGCGCGACCTCTTCCGGGGTCGAGATCAGATGCACCCGGCCGTTGATCCGTCCCATCGTGCCCTGGATTTCCGGGTGGCCGGCGTGGCCGATCAGGATAATCTCGCGACCCTGATTGGCGTAACGCTGGCCTTCGATGTGCACCTTTGAGACGAGCGGGCAGGTTGCGTCGATCACGGGCAGCCCGCGCTCACCCGCGCGCTCCTCAATCGCGCTGGCGACCCCATGGGCGCTGAAGATCGTAACGGCGCCGGGCGGGATCTCGTCGATCTCGTCGACGAAATACGCGCCTTTTGCACGCAACCGCTCGACCACATGCCGATTGTGAACGATTTCGTGACGGACATAGATGGGCGGGCCGTATTTTTCGAGTGCACGCTCGACTATCTCGATCGCTCGTTCAACCCCTGCACAGAAGCCTCGGGGCTGGGCTAACACGACCCGCATTGCATTGCCTCGCCGCATATCGAACCGGCAGGCCCGATGGGCCTAACCATGTGACAGCCGCTCATATTGTGGCAACGCATCCCTGCCACAATCCGATCCAAGCTGCACGCGTAATCGTACGAGGAAGAAACTCAGGGCTTCGATCAACGCGCGCATCTAATAGAAGGTCCAAGCAAAAAACCCTGGCGGATCCTAAGGGTATTGGCGCCCGTCGTTCGCGATCGTGCTCGTTCCGGGTTGGGTCTATCTGCGTGCCGAAGCGGTCGCCGCGGTCTGCTTTGCGCCGCACGGTTTCTCGACGTTGGCGGGCTTCGCTTCGGCGAGTTAGCATCGATCGCGTGCCGTAGCGCGTGAGTTTCAACGGGAACCTCCGTGTCCCTCGACCGGGCGACCGACCGGCCCGTGTCCTCGGATACTGGAAAGATCACGTCGCGCCGCTTGCCTGTGGACCAGATGCGGTTTCAGACCTCGAATGGCAAACCATTGGCGACGCGAAGGCTCAGGACGTGGGAACGAAAGGTGTGCGCTCGGTAGCCGCCGGGCTCTTCCGCCGCCGGGCTAAGGTATGATTGTTACATAATCCCGCTTACCTCGAATGGGTGCAGGTCGAGTGGCTCGATCGCCTGCACTCGATAGCGGAGCGTGGTTCCGATTCCGAAAATCTTCATTTCTGCACCTCGGGGCTTTGGTGAAGGGTTTCGGTCCTTCGCCGGAGCGTGTGCGGACGCCGAAGTTGCGCCGAAGATCGGGATAGGGGGACACCTCGCGGTGCCACCCCTCCCACACCACCGGGCATACGGGTCGCGTACCACGGCGGTTCGACTGGGTTAAGCCGGGACCGAGACATGGAGTCGGGGGAGACCGAGTGAGTCG